>NZ_JAOCEW010000030.1:0-57658 GCF_029841665.1 Stenotrophomonas sp. GD03819 | reverse complement strand
ACTCTACAAAAACCGGTTTCGGTCGTTGCCATGTTCATCGTGTCGACCAAGGTCGACACCCACCAAGAGCAGCTCATGCCATTCCGACAGCAGCGGGAAACTGTCGAAGGCGGGGTGGGTCCGGTTGCGGGTGTGTCCGCGGCATGGATGCCGCGGCCAAGCCCCCAAGGACGGGTTTACGGCGTCCCCCGCAACCGGACCCACCCGGCCACCCCTCAGGAAGCCAGCTTTTGACGTTGACGTTGACGTTGACGTTGCCTCTGCGGGTGCAGGGCCGCAGGCCCTGCCGCTACCCCTCTTCCCGGCGCCCGCGCAGGATGTCCCGGAACCACTGCCGGTGATGCTTGTACGCCCACCCGTAGGTCACCTTGCCCTGGGTCATCGCCCGCACCGACCCCTTGATCCAGATCGCCGCATAGATGTGCACCACGATGGCGCAGATCAGCACCCAGCCGAACAGCGCATGGGCAAGTACCGAGAAGCGGATCACCCCGATCGGGAAGAAGTGGCTGAAGTACTGCCGCCAGATCACGAAGCCGGTCAGCAGCAGCGCCGACAGGCATCCGATGATGGCCCAGAACAACAGCTTCTGGCCGGCATTGAAACGGCCCACCGGTGGCAGCTTCTCATCCTCGTTGCGCAGTACATCGCGCATGCCGCGCATCCACGCGCGGTCGTCGGCGGTCGGCAGGTTATCGCGCCACATGCGGAAGGCCAGCAAGGCAAAGCCCACCACCATGGCCAGGCCAACGAACGGGTGCAGGATGCGCGTCCACGGTCCACCACCGAACAGCTGGGTCAACGGGAACAGAGCAGGGTGGAACAACGCCAACCCGGACAGCGCGGTCAGCACGAAGCAGATCGCCACGATCCAGTGATTGATGCGGGTCGGCGCACGGTAGCGGATGATCTGGCGCGGGTGCGGGGCGTACTTCATGGCCGCTGCTCCTCTTCGATCTGCTTCGCCTCGTGTTCGGCTTCCTCTTCTTCCTCGTCATTGACCGTGTTGCGGCCGATGCCGATGTAATGCAGGAAGCCGGCGAAGGCGGTGGCGGCGATCGCCAGCACGCCCAGCGGCTTGGCCACGCCCTTCCAGACCTCCACCATCGGGCTGATGCGTGGGTCCTTGGGCAGATCGGCGTACAGCTCGGGCTTGTCCACATGCTGCAGCACGTACATCACGTGGGTGCCACCCACGCCCTGTGGGTCGTACAGGCCGGCGTTCTCGTAGCCGCGCGATTTCAGGTCTTCCACACGGCCGGCCGCATGCTCGGTCATCGCCTGCTTGCTGCCGAAGGTGATCGCGCCGGTCGGGCAGGTCTTCACGCAGGCCGGTTCCTGGCCCACCGCCACCCGGTCCGAACACAGCGTGCATTTATAGGCCTTGTGGTCCTTCTTGGAAATGCGCGGCACGTCGAACGGGCAACCGGTCACGCAGTAACCGCAGCCGATGCAGTTTTCTTCCTGGAAGTCGACGATGCCGTTGGCGTACTGGATGATCGCGCCGGGCGATGGGCAGGCCTTCAGGCAGCCCGGATCGCTGCAGTGCATGCAGCCTTCCTTGCGGATCAGCCACTCCAGCTTGCCCTTCTCGTCCTCGTACTCGCGGAACTTCATCACCGTCCACGACTGGTCGCTGAGGTCCGGCGGATTGTCATAGCTGCCAACGCAGCTGCCCACTTCGTCGCGCAGGTCGTTCCACTCCATGCACGCGACCTGGCAGGCCTTGCAGCCGATGCATTTGCTCACGTCGATCAGCTTGGCAACCTGGCCGGTGTGCGCGCTGCGCGCCTGTGGCGAGGGCGTGGTGGTGGCCGAGCGGCGGATGATGTCCAGCGATTGCAGTGACATGGCGTGTCTCCTACACCTTCTCGACCTTGACCAGGATGCACTTCGATTCGGGCGTCTGCGAGTTGCCGTCACCGATGGCGTTGGTCAGCGTATTGGCGATGTAGCCGGGTTTGGCCGCACCGAGGAAACCCCAGTGGATCGGAATGCCCACCTGGTGCACGGTCTTTCCATCGATCTGCAGGGCCTTGATGCGCTTGGTCACCATCGCAACGGCTTCGATATGGCCGCGCTTGGAACTCACGCGCACGCGGCTGCCGTTGTTGATGCCCAGCTCGTCGGCCAGTGCAGCACCGATTTCGACGAACTGTTCGGGCTGGATGATGGCGTTGAGCTTGCCGTGCTTGGTCCAGAAGTGGAAATGCTCGGTCAGGCGGTAGGTAGTGGCCACGTGCGGGAACTCGTCCGGCGAACCGATCTGGGCACGGTCGCTGGCGAACACGCGCGCGGCCGGGTTGTTGAGCGTCTGCGCCTGGCCCGGGCTGAGCGGGTTGCTGCGCAGCGGAGTATCGAAGGGCTCGTAGTGCTCCGGGAACGGGCCTTCGGCCATGCCGGCCTTGGCGAAGAAGCGCGCGATGCCTTCCGGGTTCATGATGAACGGGCCCATGCCGCCGGCCGGGTCTTCGTCGGCCTTGAAGTCCGGCACGTCCACGCTGCCCCAGTTCTTTCCGTTCCAGGCCAGCAGCGTGCGCCGCGGATCGAAGGGCTGGCCGGCCACGTCGCACGAGGCGCGGTTGTACATCACGCGGCGGTTGGCTGGCCACGCCCAGGCCCAGCCCAGCGTGTTGCCGATGCCGGTGGGGTCGCTGTTGTCACGCCGCGCCATCATGTTGCCGGTCGGGCCCCAGGCACCGATGTAGATCCAGCAGCCAGAGGCGGTGCTGCCGTCGTCGCGCAGGTCGCCGAACGCAGCCAGCTGCTCGCCGGCCTTGCGCACCAGTTTGGTCGGGTCCTTCGGATCGAACACGTCGGCCAGCGCCTTGCCGTTGTATTCCATCGCCAGTTCTTCCGGCGTCGGCAGTTCCGGGTTGGAATACTTCCAGGCCAGGTCGCGCACCGGCTCCCACCACGCACCGCCGTCCTTCTCGTACATCGCTTTGATGCGATGGAACAGCTCGGACATGATCTCGATGTCGCTGCGCGCTTCGCCCGGCGGATTGGCCCCCTTCCAGTGCCACTGCAGCCAGCGCGAGGAGTTCACCACCGCGCCGTTCTCCTCGGCGAAGGAAGTGGTCGGCAGGCGGAACACTTCGGTCTGGATCGTGCTCGGGTCGACGTCGTTCAGCGCGCCGTGGTTCTGCCAGAAGGCGATGGTCTCGGTTTCCAGCGGGTCCATGCTGACCATGAACTTCAGCTTGGAGAACGCACTGATCAGCTTGCCCTTGTTCGGCGCCGAGGCCAGCGGATTGAAGCCCTGGCAGATGTAGCCGTGGATCTTGCCTTCGTTCATCAGCTCGTACGCCTGCAGCATGTCGTACGGCTTGTCGAGCTTGGGCAGGTGGTCGAAGCACCAGTTGTTGTCGGCGGTGGCAGCGTCGCCCCACCACGACTTCATCAGGCTGACGTGGAACTTCGGGTAGTTCTGCCAGAACGACATCTGGTTGGCGCGCAGGGGCTTCTGCGTGCGCTTGGCGATGTAGGCGTCGTAGTCCTGCTCGTCCTGCTTCGGCAGCGTCAGGTAGCCTGGCAGCAGGTCGGACATCAGGCCGATGTCGGTCAGGCCCTGGATGTTGGAATGCCCGCGCAGCGCGTTCATGCCACCACCGGCCACGCCGATGTTGCCCAGCAGCAACTGCACCATGGTGCCGGCGCGCACGTTCTGCGCACCCACCGAGTGCTGCGTCCAGCCCAGCGCGTACAGGATGGTCATCGCCTTGTCCTTGCCGGCGGTGGACGCGATCATCTCCCAGACCTGCCGGATGCTGTCGGCGGGCGTGCCGCAGATGCGCTCGACCATCTCCACGGTGTAGCGCGCGTAGTGCTGCTTGAGCAGGTTGTAGACGCAGCGCGGGTCCTTCAGCGTCGGGTCGCTGCGCACGAAGCCATCGTCACCGTAGGCATAGTCCCAGCTGGAACGGTCGTAGCTGCGCTTTTCTTCGTTGTAGCCCGAATACAGGCCGTCCTTGAAGGCGAACTCGTCCTTCACCAGGAACGACATGTCGGTGTAGTTCAGCACGTACTCGTGCTGGATGCGGTCCTCGGTCAACAGGTAGTTGATCAGGCCGCCCAGGAACACGATGTCGGTACCGGTGCGGATCGGCGCGTACACGTCGGCCACCGCGGCCGAGCGGTTGAAGCGCGGATCGACCACGATCAGCCGGGCCTTGTTGTGTGCCTTGGCCTCGGTCACCCATTTGAACCCGCACGGGTGCGCCTCGGCGGCATTGCCACCCATGATCAGGATCAGGTCGGCATTCTTGATGTCGACCCAGTGATTCGTCATCGCACCACGGCCTAGCGTCGGGGCAAGACCTGCCACCGTCGGGCCGTGTCAGACACGTGCCTGGTTGTCGAATGCCAACATGCCAAGGGAGCGGACGACCTTGTGGGTCAGCACCGCGGTTTCATTGCTGGTGGCCGAGGCTGCCAGCATGCCGGTGGTCAGCCAGCGGTTGACCGTCTGCCCGGCCTCGTTCTTCTGCACGAAATTGGCATCGCGGTCTTCCTTCATCAGCCGTGCGATGCGGTCCAGTGCATCGTCCCAGCTCAGCCGCTTCCACTCGTTCGAGCCCGGCGCGCGGTACTCGGGGTAGAGCAGGCGCGACTTGCTGTGGATGATGTCGGCTAGGCCGGCACCCTTCGGGCACAGCGTGCCGCGGTTGACCGGATGGTCCGGGTCGCCTTCGATATGGAAGATGCTCGGCTCGGCGTTCTTGGCGCCATCGCCGAGGCTGTACATCAGGATGCCGCAGGCCACCGAACAGTAGGTACAGGTGTTGCGGGTCTCGGTCGCGCGGGTCAGCTTGTACTGCCTGACCTCCGCGAGCGCGATGCCGGGCGCGAAGCCCATCAGTGCCAGACTGGAGCCGACCAGGGTTGTCCCGGTCACTTTCAGGAACTGGCGGCGGCTCATCGATGGCATGCCGTTCTCCTGGGATGGCGGGGAGGCGCAGGCCTCCGGGCTGTCGTTGGGTACGGCCCGGTTATAGCACAGGCCCCCGCACGCCCATGTGGCACAAGGCCCGGCGCCTGCCGGGCGGGCGCGCAACGGGGCGGCTCTGGTAAAGTTGCGTGCCCGCCCCCGGGGAAAGCGTCTGCCGGGCCTGGTTCCAGGATGTTCCGCGCAGCCCCCGCCGTCCTGGCGCGATCCTCCGCGCCGGATCTGGAACATCGAGGAAAAATTTTGCGAAATCAACCCGTTGGATCCCCCGCATGAGCGCACCGTCGAAGCCGTCGGAGGCCGTTGCGCGCGGCACGCTGTACATCGTTGCCGCCCCGTCCGGTGCCGGCAAGAGCAGCATCGTCAATGCCACCCTGGCGCGTGACCCGCAGATCGCCCTGTCGATCTCCTTCACCTCGCGTGCGATGCGCCCGGGTGAAGTGAACGGCCAGCACTACCATTTCGTCTCTGCGGAAAAGTTCGAGGAAATGATCGCCGCCGGCGACTTCTTCGAGCATGCCTGGGTGCATGGCGACTGGAAGGGCACCGCCCGCCAATCAGTTGAACCGCAGCTGGCCGCCGGCCAGGACGTGCTGCTGGAGATCGACTGGCAGGGCGCGCAGCAGGTGCGCCAGCTGGTGCCGGGCACGGTCACCGTGTTCATCCTGCCGCCGTCCAAGCAGGCCCTGCAGGACCGCATGCGCAAGCGCGGCCAGGACAGCGAGGCGGTCATCGCCCAGCGCCTGGGCGCGGCCCGTGACGAGATGCTGCACTTCAACGAGTTCGACTACGTCATCGTCAACGAGGTGTTCGACACCGCCGTCGACGAGCTGTGCGCCATCTTCACCGCCAGCCGCCTGCGCCGGGAGGCCCAGAAGGTCCGCCACGCCGGCCTGATCCAGGCCCTGTTGACCCCTGATTCGGGCGCAACTGACTGATTCCAAAAGAATCGGGTGAGGGTTGGCTTGATTTTGTCCAGCCCCTGCCAGTACACTCCGTCCCCTTTCCCTCATTCGACTGAGCGGCCGACCGGTCGCCGGGAGCCCGTATGGCCCGCATCACCGTAGAAGATTGCCTGGAAGTCGTTAACAACCGTTTCGAACTGGTCATGATGGCTTCCAAGCGTGCCCGCCAGCTCGCCAACGGCGTGCAGGCCACGCTGGACAACAGCGAGACCGAGGACAAGCCGACCGTGCTGGCGCTGCGCGAAATCGCCGCCCGCAAGATCGACAACGCGCTGATCGACGAAGTCGAGAAGGCCGAGCGTGAGCGCGCCGAGCGCGAAGCGCTGGAGTGGGCCGCCGCCGAAGTGGTCGCCGACGAAGACATGTCCAAGAACGACGATTGATCGCATCGATCAACGTCATTGCTGGATCGCCGAACAGCCCGCCCCGTGCGGGCTGTTTCGCATTCAGGATTTGCCGTAAACGTCGCGCTGGAATAGGCTTCGGGCATGAACCCAGGCCCCACTGCCAAGGTCGCCGCAGCCCCCGCTGCCGCCGTACCCGACTACGTCCTCCAGCTTGAACGCGCCGCCCATTACCTGCCGCCGGAACAGCTGCCGCTGTTGCGCCGCGCCTGGGAAGTCGGAGCCGCCGCGCACGCTGGGCAGACGCGCAAGTCGGGCGAGCCCTATATCACCCATCCGGTGGCCGTGGCCCAGGTGCTGGCCGAGCTCGGCCTGGACGTGGAAGCGCTGATCGCCGCGATCCTGCACGACACCATCGAAGACACCCCGCTGACCCGTGAGGCGCTGGCTGCCGAGTTCGGCGAAGCCGTGGCCGAACTGGTCGACGGCGTGACCAAGCTGGACAAGCTGAAGTTCCGCGACCGCAAGGAAGCGGCCGCCGAGAGCTTCCGCAAGATGCTGCTGGCAATGTCGCGCGACCTGCGCGTGATCATGATCAAGCTGGCCGATCGCCTGCACAACATGCGCACGCTGGGCGCGCAGAGCCGCGAAGCGCGCGGCCGCATCGCCCGCGAGACGCTGGAGATCTATGCGCCCATCGCCCAGCGCCTGGGCATGAGCCTGGTCAAGAGCGAGTTGCAGAACCTGGGCTTCAAGGCGCTGTATCCGTGGCGCCACGCGATCCTGGAAAAGCACATCCGCAGCCAGCCGGTGGTACGCCGTGAAGCGCTGGCACAGGTGGAAGTTCAGCTGTCGCAGCGGCTGGCGAAGGAAGGCATCGAGCACCGCCTGGTCAGCCGCATCAAGACGCCGTGGAGCATCTACAACAAGATGCGCGACGAGAACAAATCCTTCGACCAGGTGATGGACGTGTTCGGCTTCCGCCTGGTCGTGCGCAGCGTGCCCAGCTGCTACCACGCGCTGGGGTCGGTGCATGCCACCTTCAAGCCGCTGGATGGCCGCTTCCGCGATTTCATCGCCATTCCCAAGGCCAATGGTTACCAGTCGCTGCACACGGTGCTGTTCGGGCCGTATGGCTCGCCGATCGAAGTGCAGATCCGTACCGAGGAAATGGACCTGATCGCCGAACGCGGCGTGGCCGCGCACTGGACCTACAAGTTCGGCGGCGATTCACCCAACAGTGCGCAGAGCCGTGCGCACGCCTGGATCGTCGAACTGATCGATTCGCAGCGTGCTGCCGGTTCCTCGCTGGAGTTCCTCGACAACGTCAAGGTCGACCTGTTCCCGGACGAGGTCTACCTGTTCACCCCGAAGGGCAAGATCCTGGCGCTGCCGCGCAACTCCACCGCGCTCGATTTCGCCTACGCCGTGCATACCGACGTCGGCAACATGGCCGTGGCCTCGCGCGTGGACAAGAAACTGGTGCCGCTTCGTACCAAGCTGGTGTCGGGCCAGTCGGTGGAGATCATCACCGCACGCTCGGCCACGCCGAAACCGCAGTGGCTGGAATTCGTGGTCACCAGCAAGGCGCGCACCGCCATCCGCCACCAGCTCAAGCAGCTGGAGCACGAGGACGCCGTGCAGCTGGGCCACCGCATGCTCGACCGCGCGCTGGAAGCGATGGATTCGTCGCTGGAACGGCTGCCGAAGGGGCGCCTGGATGCGTTCCTGGCCGAGCATCGTTTCCCACGCCTGGAGGCGCTGCTGGCCGAGGTCGCACTGGGCAACTGGATGCCGACCCAGGCCGCGCAGGCGCTGATGGCCTACGCCGAACTGCGTGGCGGCCCGCATTCGCGCCACCACTCGCAGGAAAAGATCCTGATCAACGGCAGCGAGCGCGGCGTGGTCACCTTCGCCGGCTGCTGCCAGCCGATTCCCGGCGACGAGATCATGGGCTACCACACCGCCGGCAAGGGCATCGTGGTGCACCGCATGGACTGCCCGAACCTGGCCGAACTGCGCAAGTCGCCCGAGCGCTGGGTGCCGATCGGCTGGGACACCACCGTTTCCGGCGACTACGACACCTCGCTGGTGGTGGAAGTGGAGAACGGCACCGGCGTGCTGGCGCAGCTGGCTGCCGCCATCGCGCAGAGCCATTCCAACATCGAGCGCGTGGATTACCTGGACCGCGACTTCAACGCCGCCGTGCTGGCGTTCAACATCCAGGTACGCGACCGCAACCACCTGGCCGAAGTGATGCGCCGCCTGCGCCGCTTGTCGGTCGTGCAATCGGTACGCCGGCAGTAGAGCCACGCCATGGGTGAATGCTTTCTGTAGAGCCGAGCCCATGCTCGGCTGCTCCAGCCCGAGGCAGCCGAGCATGGGCTCGGCTCTACAGACGGCGCATCACATGACCGGATTGCCGTAGATCCACGCCATGCGTGGATGCACCCCCAGCCGGTACAATCAGCGCTCTGTTTTCCCCCAAGCACCGGAGCGACCCATGTCCCGCCAGATCATCAACACCGAAAAGGCTCCCGCCGCCATCGGCCCGTACTCGCAGGCCGTGCGCGCCGGCAACACCGTGTACTTCTCCGGCCAGATCCCGCTCGACCCGGCCACCGGCGACATCGTCGGCGCCGGTGACGTCGAAGCACAGGCCCGCCGCGCCTTCGACAACCTCAAGGCCGTGGCCGAAGCCGCCGGCGGATCGCTGGACAAGGTCGTGCGCCTGGGCCTGTACCTGACCGACCTGGGCGAGTTCGCCAAGGTCAACGCGGTCATGCAGGACTACTTCAAGGCCCCGTACCCGGCCCGTTCCACCATCGAAGTCTCCGGCCTGCCGAAGGGCGCCAACTTCGAGGTCGACGCGGTGATGGTCATCGACTGACCGCCACGTGGCACGCAAGGCGGCGGTCACCCCGGTCCTGTCACCGTCCGGCGAAGCATCCCTGGCGATGCTCGCGGGCGTCGGTCCGGCCGTGGCCGCCAAACTGCAGGCGCGTGGCCTGGCCACCCTGCAGGATCTCTGGCTTCATCTGCCGCTGCGCTATGAAGACCGGACCCGGCTGACCCGCATCGAAGACCTGCGCAACGGCGTGCCGGCGCAGGTGGAAGGGCGGGTGGTCGCGGTCGAGCGCGGCATGCGCTACCGGCCGATGCTGAAAGTGGCAGTGGAAGACGAAGGGCAGGGCACCCTGGTGCTGCGCTTCTTCCACTTCCGCCAGCAGCAGGTCGGCCAGTTCGCGGTCGGCAACCGGCTGCGCTGCTTCGGCACGCCCAAACCGGGCCAGCTCGGCCTGGAAATCGTCCACCCCAGCTACCAGGTACTGGGCCGCAACGACGATCCCGAACTCGGTGACCGCCTCGACCCGGTGTATCCCACCGTCGAAGGCGTCGGCCCGATGACCATGCGCAAGCTGATCGGCCAGGCGCTGGACCGCCTGCCCGAGGAAGGCACGCTGGAACTGCTGCCCAGCGGCTGGCTCGATGGCCTCGGCCTGCCGTCGCTGCGCAGCGCGCTGCTGACCGTGCACCGGCCGCCGCCGGATGCCGACCTGGCCGCGCTGGCGGCCGGCACTCATCCAGCGCAGCGTCGCCTGGCGATGGAAGAGCTGCTGGCCCATCACCTCAGCCTGCGTCGCCAGCGTATCGCGCTGCAGGCGCATCATGCGCCGCCGCTGGCCGGCCCCGGCAAGCTGGCCAAGGCGCTGCTGAAGCAGCTGCCGTTCGCCCTGACCGGCGCACAGGCGCGCGTGTTCAAGCAGATCCGCGAGGACCTCGCGCGCCCCAGCCCGATGCTGCGGCTGGTGCAGGGCGATGTCGGCTCCGGCAAGACCGTGGTCGCCGCGCTGGCGGCGATGCTGGCGGTGGAGCAGGGCAAACAGGTTGCGCTGGCAGCACCGACTGAGCTGCTGGCCGAACAACATCTCAACAATCTGCGCGGCTGGCTGGAACCGCTCGGCGTGCGCATCGCCTGGCTGGCCGGCAAGGTCACCGGCAAGGCGCGCGCCAAGGTGATGGAGCAGGTCGCCAGCGGCGAAGCGCAGGTGGTCGTGGGTACCCACGCGCTGATGCAGGAGGCGGTGGTGTTCCAGGATCTCGCCCTGGCCATCGTCGACGAGCAGCATCGCTTCGGCGTGCACCAGCGGCTGGCGCTGCGTGACAAGGGCGCAGGCGGCAACAGCGTGCCGCACCAGCTGGTGATGACCGCAACACCGATTCCGCGCACGCTGGCGATGTCCGAATACGCCGACCTGGATGTCTCGGCCATCGACGAACTGCCGCCGGGCCGCACCCCGGTGCAGACCGTCGCATTGAACAACGATCGTCGCCCGGAGCTGATCGAGCGCATCGCCCTGGCCTGCCAGGAAGGGCGGCAGGTGTACTGGGTGTGCACGCTCATCGAGGAAAGCGAAGAGCTGGACGCTACGCCCGCGCAGGCCACCTACGAATCGCTGCAGGCGCTGCTGCCCGGCGTACGCGTGGGGCTGGTGCATGGCCGCCTGAAAGCTGCGGAAAAGCTGGCCACGATGGTGGCGTTCAAGGCCGGGCAGATCGACCTGCTGGTGGCGACCACCGTCATCGAAGTGGGCGTGGACGTACCGAACGCCTCGTTGATGGTGATCGAGAACGCCGAACGCCTCGGCCTGGCCCAGCTGCACCAGCTGCGCGGCCGTGTTGGCCGCGGTTCGGCGGTGTCGCGCTGCGTGCTGCTGTACCAGGCACCGCTCTCGCAGATGGCACGCGAGCGCCTGCAGACCATGCGCGAAACCAACGATGGTTTCGTCATTGCCGAAAAGGATCTGGAACTGCGCGGCCCCGGCGAACTGCTCGGCACCCGCCAGACCGGCCTGGCCGGTTTCCGCATCGCCGACCTGGCCCGCGATGCCGGCCTGCTGCCCGGCGTGCACGACCTGGCCGAGCGCCTGCTGGCCCAGCAACCCACGCTGGCCGACCGCGTGGTGCAGCGCTGGATCGGCACCGCCGTGCGTTACGCCTCGGCATAATGCCGCCTTGGTGGGTGTGGACCTTGGTCCACACATCCACGCATGGCGTGGATCTACTGTAGAGCCGAGCCCGCGCTCGGCTGCTGTTCGCGCTGCGCGCGGGAGTCGAGCATGGCTCGTCTCCACAGACGGCGCTTTCGATCATCCTCCCGTCATCCACGTATGGCGTGGATCTACAACACCAAGCGTTCCGAAAGGCCGGGAAGCACGAGATACTCGGAGGCCTTCCCGACGCGCTCTTTGCTGACAAGTCCGGCAGCCACCAATCCATTCAGATCCTTCAATGCGGTCGGATAGGTAATGGTGTGTGCCGCCTGGTGGCTGGCGACGGTGTAGGTCCGGTCAGGATCTTTCAGCGCGTTGGCCAGCAACGCGCGCTGACGGTGATTGAGCTGCATACCGCCAAGCCGGGCGGTTCGCAACATACGTCGCGCCGCTTGATCCTCTGCATGCTTCCTGGCGATGTAGGCATGCAGTCCCTGGATCGATTGCTCAATGGCCTCCAGTTGTTGCGCAACGAAGTAGCCAAGATCCCGGTTGTCACTTTCGGTGTACAGGTAGGCCCGCATGTACTTGCCTGGAGACTTCTTCAGCACGCTGGAAATGGAGAAGTACTCGGTCATCCAGTACCCGGCATTCATCATTGCCCAGTAGAACAGTGCGCGCGCCGTACGGCCATTTCCATCCACGAAAGGATGGTCATAGCCAATCTGGAAATGTAGTGCGATGGCTTTGGCGACGGGATGCACGAACGGTGTGCTTTCTTCATTGATGAACGTGCACAGCCGCTCAATCCGTGCAGGCACTTCCTCGGCCGGAGGAGGGGTGTGCAGAAGCGTAGGCGGTGAGCCGCGATCGAAGATCGCAACGTTGTCTTCGGCGGTTCTGAAACGCCCGCTGTCGGTTGGCAGCTCCAGCGTGCCGTCGGTGAGGATGCTGTGCAGTTCCAGAATCTCGCCGGGAGTGATCGGGCGTATGCCGCGCTCGCGGATCACGTTCATTGCCACGTAGTTGTTGTAGATCATGCGCTCGGACTGGTCGCGCGGCGCGCGGCCCGTGCTCAACATTTCCTTTGCCACGGCCCGCGTGGTCGAGGCGCCCTCCAACTGCGATGAGGTCATCGCTTCCTCAATCAGCGACCGGATCATGAACCGTCCTTGGCCGCTGGCAGCATCCACACCCTTCACCGAGCCTGCGGCCTCCCGGTCAATGTAGTGCAGGTGCCGCTGCATTGAATCGGTAAGTGCGAGCTTGAAGGGTTGCTGCGTCTTGTCCAGCAACAGCGGCAGCGGCTTCAGCAATGCTGCGCGCGTCCACGTGATACCCAGCCACCACTGCTCCGCGTTCAGGCCTGCCGGTGGCGCTCTGTGGCGCACCTTGTCCCAGTGCTCATAGGCGCCGTTCACCTCTGGCCCAATCCGGGCGTCCAGTATGGTACCGAGGGTCTCAATGTACTTCCGGGTGAGGGTTGCCAGATCGGGAGCTGGCATGGGCAGCTTCATGGCGGATTTCTATAAAATATGTATTACTTTTTATAGCAGGTGATGTTGAGCGCTCCAAGCGTGCTCAATCAAAATCTGTTCATTTTTGTGAAAGAGTCGGGCGGGGCCGTTAGTGGCGGGCAAGGGAGCCCACGCTCTCCCCGACACCTTATGCCGTTGGGATAGTGCGGTATTGCAACGGTCATCATCCCGGTCCACACTTCGTTGCCGATCTGAAGACGGCAACGATGACCCACAAGATCCCGCTGTTGATCGACACCGACCCCGGTGTGGACGACGCCCTGGCCCTGCTGATGGCCTTCGCCGATGAACGGCACGACGTGGTCGCCCTGACCATCGCCGCCGGCAATGTCGGCCTCGAATACACCGTCCGCAACGCCCTCAAGCTCTGCGACATCGTCGGCCGCGCCGACGTGCCGGTGTTTGCCGGCAGCCCGGATCCGCTGCTGCATCCCTCCGTTGACGCTGCCCACGTGCATGGCCGTGACGGCTACGGCGACGTGGACCTGCCGCCGCCGAGCCGCCAGGCCGAAGCCGAGCACGCCGCACTGGCCATCCTGCGCCTGTCGCACGAGCACGCCGGCGAACTGATGCTGGTGATGCTCGGCCCGCTGACCAACCTCGCACTGGCACTGAAGCTGGACCCGACCCTGCCACAGCGCATCAAGCGCATCGTGGTGATGGGCGGCGCGGTCACCTGCCACGGCAACATCACCCCGGCCGCCGAATTCAACATCGCCTTCGACCCGGAAGCGGCGCACGTGGTGTTCACCTCGTTCAAGCACCTGCTGGTGTCGGACTGGGAAGCTACCGTCGCCCATGGCCTGCCGCTGCAGGACGCCGAGAAGTGGCTGCAGGCCGATTCCGATCGCGCCCGTTTCTACGAGCTGATCTCGCGCAAGACCCGTGGCCTGTCCGAAGACAGCAAGGGCGGCCGCTGGTACACCGCCGATGCGGTGGCCATGGCCTGGGCGCTGAACCCGGAAGGGCAGCTGCGGGTCGAGTCGCGCCCGCTGAACGTGGAGCTGAACGGCACGTTCAGCCGCGGCGCCACCATCGTCGACTGGAACCGCCAGACCGGCCAGCCGGACAACTGCGATCTGCTGATGGCCTACGACCAGCAGCGTTTCGAGGCCCTGGTGCGCCAGGCCCTGGGCGCGGACTGAAGCCGATTGACCCGCACCGGTTGCCCCGAGCGGCAACCGGTGCTTATAATGCCGCTCTTGACCACCAGCCCATTTACGGTGTGAGCCCATGAAGGCCGATATCCATCCGAACTACCGCGACGTCGTCTTCCATGACGTCACCTCCGATTTCAAGATCCTGACCCGCTCGACCATGGCGACGAAGGAAACCATCAAGTGGGAAGACGGCAACGACTACCCGCTGGTGAAGGTTGAAATTTCCTCGGCTTCGCACCCGTTCTACACGGGCAAGCACAAGGTCATCGACACCTCGGGCCGTATCGACAAGTTCCAGAAGCGCTACGCGCGCTGATCTGTCGATCCAGCTTCGAACCAACGGCCGCGCTCTGCGCGGCCGTTTGTTTTTCCCCAACGCCAACCCAACGGGCGTTTGGATGGACGGAACACTGCGTTCGTGTGACAACACTTTTGCCGATCCGGGCCGCTCAACGGCCGGCGTCTGGTCGCCTGTCGTATACGACTTCTGTCTAGCGCCGGGCAAATGCTGCTGTGCGATAATGACCTGATCCCCGGCACAGGCCGAGGACGTCATTCACGTGCCTGACCAATGCGCTTGGGCAGGCGCCTTCCCATGAAGGAGCGCACACAGTGTCCGATCTTGATCAGGTCACGCTCAACGCCGGCGATAAGTCGGTCGTTCTGCCCGTCATCAAACCCACCCTTGGCAACGACTGCGTCGACATCGCGAAGCTGACCAAGGAAACGGGGTATTTCACCTACGATTCCGGCTTCACCGCGACGGCCAGCTGCAAGTCCGCCATCACCTACATCGACGGCGACAAGGGCGTGCTGCTGTACCGCGGTTACCCGATCGAACAGCTGTCGGAAAAGTCGAGCTACGTCGAAGTGGCCTACCTGCTGATCAACGGCGAGCGCCCGAGCGCCGAGCAGCTGAAGGCCTTCACCGATGAGCTGGCTGCCGAAGCCAACGTCGACGATTCGATCAACACCCTGATCGGCAGCTTCGCCAAGGATGTCCATCCGATGGCGATCCTGACCGCCGCCATCGCGCAGCTGTCGGGCATCTATCACGCCTCGCTGGACCTGTCCGACGCCGAACAGCGCCGCCAGGCCGCCGTGCGCCTGATCGCCAAGGTGCCGACCCTGTCGGCGCTGATCTACCGCCACGGCAAGGGCCTGCCGGCCAACAAGCCGGACACCTCGCTGGGCTATGTCAGCCGCTTCCTGAAGCAGACCTTCGAGTCGGCTGACGGCCAGTACGATCTGAACCCGGACGTGGTCAAGGCGCTGGACCTGCTGTTCATCCTGCACGCCGACCACGAGCAGAACGCCTCGACCTCGACCGTGCGCCTGGTCGGTTCGACCGGTGCCAACCCGTACGCGTCGGTCGCCGCTGGCGTCACCGCGCTGTGGGGTCCGGCCCACGGCGGTGCCAACGAGGCCGTGCTGAAGATGCTGGAAGAGATCGGCACTGCCGACAACGTCGAGTCCGCCGTGGTCAAGGCCAAGGACAAGACCTCCGGCTTCCGCCTGATGGGCTTCGGCCACCGCGTCTACAAGAACTTCGACCCGCGCGCCAAGGTCATCGGCGAGATGACCAGCAAGGTGCTCAAGCAGCTGGGCGTGCAGGATCCGCTGCTGGACGTGGCCGTGAAGCTGGAACAGGCCGCGCTGCAGGACGAGTACTTCGTCGCCCGCAAGCTGTACCCGAACGTCGATTTCTACAGCGGCATCATCTACAAGGCGCTGCAGATCCCGACCGAAATGTTCACCGTCATGTTCGCCCTGGGCCGTACCTCCGGCTGGGTGTCGCATTGGCTGGAACAGCAGGTCGACCCGGAAATGAAGATCGGCCGTCCGCGCCAGGTCTACACCGGCAGCGACGTGCGCGACTACCAGGGCTGATCGCCCGCGTAGGTTGTGCCGAGAACGCCCCGCATCCGCGGGGCGTTTTTTTTTGCGCGGACCTGGTAGGTGCGGACCGTTGGTCCGCACGATTTCGGCGCCCGCGAAAAATCGTCCACGCATGGCGTGGATCTACCACCGCATCCGCCTTCGGTAGGTGCCAACCTTGGTTGGCACGCGCTTCACCGCGCCAAGACCGCGTGATTCAAGGGTCTCGCCAGCTTCACGACCGCTCGCGCAGCCTCAGGACGCCAGCTGCATCCGCAGCACCTGAAATGGAGCGTCCATCCCGATGAGTACCCGATTCGACCCACCCGAGCGCGGCCCGCTTGGTCCCGACGTCGCCACTGTCGTCACCGCCCCCATCGTCGCGCCTCCCTGCGAAAGCGCCGTTTCCTGGGGCGCGATTTTCGCCGGTGCCGCCGCTGCCGCCGCACTCTCCCTCATCCTGCTCATCCTCGGTGTCGGCCTTGGCCTCTCCTCGGTGTCGCCGTGGTCGTTCGAAGGCGTCAGCAAGGAAACCTTCGGCTGGTCCAGCATCGCCTGGCTCACCTTCACCGCACTGGCCGCCTCCGGCCTGGGTGGCTACCTGGCTGGCCGCCTGCGCACCAAATGGACACAGATCCATGGCGATGAAACCTATTTCCGCGATACCGCGCACGGCTTCGTGTCGTGGGCCGTGGCCACGCTGCTGACTGCGGGCCTGCTGACCTCGGCCATCGGCGGCGTGCTCGGCACGGGCGCGAAGGTGGCCGGCGCCACTGCGGGCGCCGCTGCATCCACGGCCGGCGTTGCCGCCGCAGGTGCCGGTAGCGCTGCCGGCGCGGCTCCGGAAGGCGACCTCAACTACTGGGTCGATTCGCTGTTCCGCAGCGCGACCAGCGCAGGGCCGTCTGATCCGACAGCGCCGCCGCCGGGTGCGCCGATGGATCCGAATGCTCCCTCGCCGCCGCCGGCCGCTAGTGTCGGCCCGCGCGACGCGCGCATGGGTCCGCCGCCACGCCCGATGCCGGGCAACGGCCCGGTGGGCGACCGCCGCGAAGTCCGCGCCGAAGTGAACCGCATCATCGTCAACAGCCTGCAGGGCGAGGGCTTGGACCCGGCCGACAGCCAGTACCTCTCGCAGCTGATCGCGGGCGAGACCGGCATGAGCCCGGCCGAAGCGCAGGCCCGTGTGACCGATGTGCAGACGCGCATGCGTGCCGCGCTGGAGAAGGCAAAGACCACCGCCAAGCAGGCGGCCGACGATGCCCGCAAGGCCGCAGCGTATGCCGCGCTGTGGCTGTTCATCACCCTGCTGATCGGCGCGTTCTTCGCCAGCCTCAGCGCCACCTGGGGCGGCCGCCGCCGCGACCTTTGAACGAGGAGACCTGAGATGAAAATGATTCTGCTCTGGCTGTTGGGCGTGCCGATTCCGCTGCTGATCCTGTACGCAATCTTCTTCTGAGATTGCATCGTTGAGTGGGACCCGTCAGGCCGCCGCACGGCGGCCTGATGCCATCCCGTCGTGCGTGAGCATGTGTCTGCAGCGTCGAGCTCTGCTCGACGCTACAAAAGCAAGACGCGGCAGCTGAACTACGACTGCGCATACCGGCTCGGCGAACACCCCAGCGCACGCCGGAAGGCCGCGGAAAATGCACTCGGGCTTGCATAGCGAAGGTCCAATGCCACACGGGTCACCGCCTGCCCCTGTCCCAGCCGCTCGATGGCCGCCAGCAGGCACACCTGCTGCCGCCACTCGGCAAAACTCACCCCGGTATCGGCGCGGAACAAGCGGGTGAACGTACGCCGGCTCATGCCTGCGTCGGCCGCAACGTCATTGAGGCGGGCCGCCAGCGAGGGAGTATCGAACAGGGCACGGCAGACACGTGCAAGGCGTGCATCCGAAGGCAGGGGTGCGTGCAGGGAAAGTGCCGGCATCGACGCGATCTCCGCTGCCAGCAGCTGCATCAGTTTGCCTGCCCGCCCGTCCTCGTCGTACAGCGCAGGCAGATCCACGGCGGCCTCCAGCAACTGTCGCAACAACGGCGATACCGCATACACGCGGCACTGCATTGGCAGCGCCACCGCCATCGCCGTCCCGACAGAGAGAAAGGCATTGAGCATCGTCACCGGACCGCGCATCGTCATCTCATGCGCCAGGCCTGCAGGTACCCAGCAGGCACGCTGCGGTGGCACCAGCCAGCGTCCCTGTGGCGTCGTCACGCTGATGGTGCCGCGCGCAGCGAACGCGAACTGCCCGCGTCGATGGGCATGGCGGGGAAACGTGAACTCGGCTGCGTAGTCGTTCGAGGTGACCACGACATCGCGTGGCAGGTCTTCGTACGGATCAAGCAGCGAATGGCGCATGGCCCGGATTCTATAGTCATTGACCCGTCATCGACAGTGGGCCGGATCCGCGCTGCCTAGCATCAGCACTCCTCTCAGCTGCAATGGAACTCCATGGCCAACACTTTCCATCGCGTGGGGCACGGCCCTCACGCTGTCCTGGTGCTGCATGGCTGGTTCGGCGACGCGCACGCGTTCGAGCCGATCGAGCCATGGCTGTCACGCGATGACTTCAGCTACTTCTTCATGGACTGCCGCGGCTACGGCGGCATGCGCGATGCGCAAGGGGCCTACACCATCGACGAGATTGCATCCGACGCATTGGACCTGATGACGTCCCTCGGCCTTGAACACTTCAGCCTGGCAGGTCATTCGATGGGCGGCATGGCCATTGAACGCGTGGCGGTGCTTGCGCCGGAACGTGTGCGCGGCATGGTGGCCATTGCGCCGGTGCCCTGCGGCGGCATTGCCTACGACGCTGCGACGCGACGCCTGCTTGAAGCGGCAGCCGGAGACGTCGGCATCCGCCGGACCATCATCGATCGCAGTACCGGCGGACGGCTGCCTGCGCAATGGCTCGACTGGAAGGCCGCGTATTCGGCGGCACATGCGTCACCTGCGGCATTTGCTGCCTATCTTCCGGCGTGGGCGGATACCGACTTCAGCAGCGAGGTCGTCGGCAACCATCGGTTGAAGGTGCTGGTAGGTGGGCACGATCCCACCTTCAACCGTGCACTGATGGAGCGCACCCATCTGCGCCGCTACCGGCAGGCCACGATGGATGTCCTGGCCGATGCCGGGCATTACCCGATGAATGAGGCGCCGCTGGCCCTGGTGGCGGCGATGGAATCATTCCTGAAAGACGCGTCGGGTCCGCGATGAATGGTTTCTGACATGGGATGTCGTTTTCACATCTTTTCGGAGTTATTGCATGGGCGTCACTTTCGAGGCGAGGGAAGCTGTGGGCACTTATCCCTGCATGGACAACACCATGAACCGACGACTCACCCTTGCGCTCATCGCCACCACGTTGAGCCTGCTCAGCGCTGGGGCCTTTGCCCAGTACACCGGCCCGGGCGCCACCCATGCCGTCACCACGGTTGCCGAGGCGCGCGCCCAGCGTGACGATCAGCCGGTGGTGCTGCGGGGCACGCTGGTGGCCAGGATCGGCCACGAGCGCTACCGCTTCAAGGACGCCACCGGCGAGATCGATGTGGAAATCGACGACAAGGATCTGCCCAGCCACCAGGCCGTCAGCGCGACCACCGTGGTGGAGCTGCACGGTGAGGTGGATACGCACCGCTTCAAGCCCACCGACATTGATGTGGAGCACGTCGCCGTGGTGCCTGCGCATTGAAGGTCGTTCGCGATTTCTACACGTAGCGTCGAGCCGTGCTCGACTCATGCGCACACGGTGCGCCTCAAGCGACAGTCGAGTATCGCTCGACGCCACAAATGCAACGCAATGAGGTTTCTTGCATTCAAGTCGTGAGGAAATTTGCATAATCCTCAAACATTGAAAGCCCTCAAGAATTCTTCTTAACGTCCAGCTATTTAGGAATTGTTGCATGGCCTGCGTGCGGTAGGCCTACCTACCATTCTCTCGTCGCCCGTGACCACCTCCACGGGCGGCGCCTCCCTCCCTTTCTCCTTGGGGAGGGGGGCTTTCAAATTCCCCCTGTCCGAGAGAGACACACATGCACGCCATTCTGAAGAAGGCCACGCTCGCTGCAGCGCTGGCCACCGTTTCGCTGTCCGCCAACGCGTTCGACGCCGACATCAAGGTCTGGGCCAACGTCGACCCGACCCTGGCCCTGCTGAAGGCCGATGGCACCGCGCTGGACTCCGTCGTGAACCTGGTCCACAACCCGGTCAGCGGCCTGGTGCCGTGGACCCAGCAGGTGCGCATCTACTCCAACGACGAAGACAAGGACATCGAAGTGCGCGTCGGCAGCGCCCCGCAGCTGCTCAATACCGATGGCAGCGGCGCCCCGGTACCACTGACCGTCAGCCTCAACGGCAAGGCGCTGACCGTGGCCGCACAGGACTTCACCGCCTCCGACCTGTTCGACGGCGCACTGCCGGGCGCATCGATCCCGATGCCGCTGCGCATTGCGCAGACCACCCAGGCGCCGATCGTCAAGGGCGGTACCTACGAAGGCATCGTCACCATCGCCATGCAGCAGAAGACCGCCAGCCCGTAAGGCGCCCGCGCCGGCCCGCATCCCGGGCCGGCCGCTTCCGGTAACACCCCCATGAAATTTCCCGCACCCGCCGTCACCCGGCTGGCGGTCGCGCTCGCCCTGTCGTTGGCCACGCCCCTGGTCGCGGCGCGAGGCGTTCCCGCCGGTTTCGAGGATCTGGTCGAAGGCCAGACCGAACAACTTGAGGTGCGCCTGTTCGGTCGCTCGACCGGGCTGGTGCCGGTGCGCGTGACTCTGGAACACGTGCAGCTGGAAGCCCCGGCCGAGGCGCTGCAGGCATTGCAGCTGCCCGCCGAGGCACAGGCCGCGTTGTTGCCAGCGCTGTCGCAGCCGCTGCCGCGCAACAGCCATCTGGCCTGCCGTTACGGCGGCGCCAGCGCCGGTTGCGGTTACATCGATCCCCCCGAGGAGCCCACCGCCGTGCGCGCGCTGTATGACGAAGGCGAGGGCGCCGTGCGCCTGTTCGTCGCCCGCCAATGGATTCCCGGCGAACCGGCCGCCGAGCGCTACCACCAGGTCAGCGCCAATGCCGAAAATGCCTTCCTGCACCAGCACACGCTCAACGTCAGCGGCGGCCGCGGCTACCAGTCGCTGGCCGCGCAGGGCATGGGCGCGCTGGGCGTGTTGCAGCGCGGGCACCTGTCTGCCGATTGGACCTTCAGCCAGCAGCACTATCGCGGCGGCCGCGCCAACCGCGACTTCCAGCTGGACAACGCCTATTACCGCCATGACCTGGGGCAGCAGCACTACCTGCAGGCCGGGCGCATGGACCGCCGCAACCTGAGCAGCCCGCAGGGCGGCACCTTCAGCTTCAGCATGCTGCCGATGGACCGCTTCCAGGGCCTGCGCCTGGGCACCACGCAGGCCTACGTGGATTCGGCGGCCGCCGTACAAGCCACGCCGCTCACCGTGCTGCTGGCACGCGATGCACGCGTGGATGCGTTCGATGGCGAGCGCCTGCTGCAGACCTTCTACCTGCAGGCCGGTATCAACCAGCTCGATACGCGCCGGTTTCCGCTGGGCAACTACACCGTCACCCTGCGCATCTACGAAGACGGTGTGCTGGTGCGCAGCGAGGACGCGCCGTTCGACAAGGGCGGCGACTGGACCGACAGCAGCGTGCAGTGGTTCATGCAGGGTGGCCGCCGTAACGAGCGCCGCAGCGACCGTTTCAACGACGAGCTGGCAGCGATGGCCGGCCTGCGCGTGCCGGTATCGCGCAACGTGGCAGTGACGGCCGGCATCGCCGACCTCGGCGGCTTCAGCTATGGCGAACTGCGGCTGGACCTGCGCCATGTGTTCGCCACCCAGGAGATTCGCGGCACCTTCAGCGGCATGCACGGCAGCGACGGCAGCCGCGGCCAGCAGCACCAGCTGTCCTACCGTCGCCGCGCCTCGTGGAATGTGTACCACCAGCGCATGCGCGGCCGCGCCTGCCAGTTCGAGGACGACGCGCGCGACCGGCTCGGCTGTGCCGACTCGCTCAGCGCCTCGATGGCGCTGCCAGTGGCGGGCGGCAATGCCTACGTGGCCTACACCCGCCGCCAGACCTGGCGCGCAGGCACCGTGCAACCAGGGCTGGGGGATGACCCGCTGGCCGGGCTCGACCCGCTGCTGCCGCCGTGGGTGCCAGAGCGCACGCGCGTGCCGCAGCTCAGCCGCACCTGGCAGGCCAGCTACAGCCGCAGCCAGCGCTGGGGCGAGTTCAGTGTCTCCAGCCGCATCGGCGTGTGGCAGCAGACCAGTGGCGGCGGCCTGCGCGATGGTCGTGACCGCGGCATCTACTTCAACGTCAGCCTCAACCGCCTGCAGCGCGGTGATCGCGGCAGTTCGCAGCGGCGCTACGGCCTGGATGTGCGCCAGCCGCAGCACGCGCGGCCCGACATCAACTACAGCGCCGGCCAGACCCTGCGCCAGGAATACGAAGACCAGTACCGCGAAGTGTCGGGCGAACTGCGCGGCAACAACAACGAACGCTACAGCGCCACGCTCAGCGGGCAGCTGCAGAACCGCATCGGCCAGACCGGTGCCACGGTATCGCGCTACCAGCACCAGGGTGGCAATGAAGTGGCGTACAGCGCCACGCACAGTTCCGGGCTGGCCATCGGCTCGCGTGGGCTGTACTGGGGCGCAGGCGTGGGTGCCGATGCCGGGTTGGCGGTGCAGGTGGATGGCACCGACGACCTGGACCTGACCGGCGTGGCTGCCGAACTGCAGGTGGGCGGACTGCGCCGGCAGCGGCTGAAGCTGGGCGAACGCCGCCTGCTGCCGGTGTCCGCCTACCAATCGCACCGCGCCGAAGTGCAGGACGCCAGCGCACTGGACAGCATCGCCGCGGTGCGTGTGAGCGGTGTGGGCGGTGCGCGCCCGCTGTTCCTCTCGCCCGGGCGGCTGGTGCGCATGCCGGTGCCGATTGAAGTGACCTACACCTTCATCGGCAACGCCCACGACATCGCTGGTGCACCGCTGCGCGGCGCCCGCATTCTCAACGCGCCGGTGCCCGGCACCGGCAGCAACGGAGGCTTCGTGGCCGACTTTCCACGACGCGAAAAGACCCTGTACCTGCTGCAGGACGACCGGCTGCTGCACTGCCCGCTGCAGGTGCGCGAGCGCCGCAGCGTGGTGATGCTGGTGGGCGCCGTGCAGTGCGAACCGCTGGCCGTGGCGCAGCTGCCTGCCGACATCCGCCATCAGGCACGGGTGACGCGACTGCTGCAGGAGCAGGCCTTGATTGCCGCCACGCCGCAGACCGCGGCCGCAGGAGGTGCGCAGTGAACCGCCGGGTGTGGTGGGTGATGGCGGTGCTGTGTGCGCTGGTGGTGTTGGCGCCACGGGCGATGGCGCAGCAGCCGCCGGAGACCGATCCGCCAAGTGGAGACATTGTTCAGCACATTGCCCAGCGCTGGGACAGATCAGCACTTCCCGTCGAAGTTGAATTGCTTGCCCCCAAAACACTACTTGGCTATAGCAAACGGCCCGAAATGGGCTTGGGCGAGCTACATCTTACTTGCAGATCCAACTCGGATCCGGCGACAGGTAGCTGTCCTGAAAGTGATACCGGTGAGAACGGCTCGTATAGGAGTCGCGTCCCCCTTCGATTCGTTGAGCAACGGAGTGGACTACCAACTGAAGTGAATGTAGAGGGATGGCTTGACCGCGCTGAGTCCGGGCGAGGATGTAATGACTACTGGCAGCCTCATGTGCGGCCTCTCTGGACCACGTTCTCGGCAGCCTGCGTTACGCCCGCAAGTGGCACGGCTCTGTCACTCCGGATTCCAGCTGCTGAACTCCGTCAGCTCGTTGCTGGCCGCTGGAAAGCAAATCTTGAGCTGTCGCTGAGAGATGGCTCCGGAGGATCGCTCGCGCGCTACATATTCGTGTTCGACTTCACCATCACCGACTACAACGCGGTCTCCATCTACTTCCCGCTCTTCGACCAGGTCACCCCGCACGTCGGCCTGAACCTGCAGTACGACCCGATCGCACAGACCGTCGGCGGCCGAACCCAACTCGACATGTGCCTGTATGACGGTCTGGGCTCGCAAAGCCAGTACCTGGGCGTCACCGTGCGCGACAGCGGGCCGCGTCCTCCGGGGCCTTCCGGCTATTCGGTCTGGCATACCGACGGCGGCAGTGACGCTACGCAACGCGTGGACTACACCGTCACCCTCGATCACAACGGCAGCGCCTTGCCCATGCGCAACGGTGTGGAGCAGCTGCTGCATGGCATCGATACCGCAAAGCTGCGCCTGGTGCTGTTACCCGGCATGACGCAGCCGGTGTTCTGCGTGCCCACGCCTTTGACGCTGGATACCCCCCGTGTGCCGGTCAGCAGCAAACGCCCCGGCTATTACGACGGCGATCTCAAGGTGGAACTGCGCGTTCCCACTGTCACGCCCTGATTCCCATGGAGCCCCCGATGAAGCCTCTCATTCGCTGCCTGCTTCCCTTGTCGCTGCTGATGGCGATGCCTGTCCACGCCAATCTCACCGTGCACCCCATGCGCACGTCGGTGGACGTAAAGAAGGGTGCGCAGATCCGCATCTATTCGCAGTCCACCCAGCCGCAGTACGTGCAGGCCTCCATCAAGCGCATCGTCAATCCAGCCGGCGCGGATGAGCAGGAGGTCGAGGTCGAGCCCGGCGAAGCGGCCATCGCCATCACCCCCGGCAAGTTTGCGCTGGCCGGCGGCGGCAATCGCCTGATCCGGGTGATTCCGCTGCAGCCGGTCGAGAAGGAAACCGCCTACCGCGTGTACTTCGAAGGTATGCGTGGCCCTGAAGGGATCGAACGTGCAGGCGAGGGCGAGCGCGCACAGGCCAACATCGGCGTCAGCCTGGTCTGGGGCGCGCTGGTCAATGTGCTGCCTGCGCAGGCAGCCATGGCGGTGCAGGTGGAAGGCAATCGCCTGCGCAACACCGGCACGGTGCGCGTGGGCATCACCAGCATCGCCGACTGCGATGGCGCGCGCTGCACCGCGCACGACGTGTCGCGAAGCCTGTACCCGGGCAGCGCGCTGGAACTGCCTTTCCCCGTGCAGCCCGGACACACGCTGCAGATGCGCTATCGCCTGACCCGCGATGGCTATCGCGAGCACGTACAGACCCTGGCGCCCAGCGCCGGTTGATTCCCCAGCCCCGCCAGCGGCGCTGGCGGGTTTTGACTTGAACTGGCTGTTAAGGAGTAAGCAATGAACCATATCTATAGACGTGTGTGGAATCGAACCCGTCAATGCTGGGTTGTCGCCAGCGAACTGGCGTCGACCGCAGGTAAGCCGCGGTCAACGGTTGCAGGCGCAGTGTTGCTTGGGCTTGTTCTTGCGGTTCCCTCAGCGGAAGCCGGCGACATCATTGCGGCTGATGAATGCGATGAATCGATCTGGCAGGCGCTGTGCCTGAACGCGGGGGGGCGCGCAGGATCCTCTTCCGCATACTCGCTGTTCTCAGCTACGCCACGTGCAGGCGGACTTGCGTTGGAGCTTGGCTATCAAGCCAAGGCCAATGGCTATGGAAGTTCGGCCGTGGGACCTAACGCGAGATCCGAGGACTTCTACTCCGCTGCGTTTGGCTGGAGGGCGCTTGCCAGTGCATCCTGGAGTGTTGCTGCAGGTGCCAACGCTCAGGCAACCGAGTCCTTCGCCATAGCGATGGGCAGGGATTCAAAGGCGTCCGCCACGAGTGCAGTTGCTGTTGGAAGCCAGGCCGCCGCCAGTGGGCAGTCGTCGGTCGCGCTTGGAAGCTCGGCCGTTGCATCTGCAGATAGCGCTCACGCGCTCGGGTATCTGAGCCAGGCAACAGCAAAGTACGCGACGGCGGTGGGCCCCGTCTCCAAGGCATTCGGTGCATACTCAATCGCAGTGGGCAACCACGCGACGGCCATTGGCGACGACGCCATCGCAATTGGGCGAAGTGCAAAGACCGTGGACAGTTCCGCTGGCGTGTCTCGCATCGCCATCGGCGGGGGCTCGTTTGCCGGCTCGGATGGATGGACGGGGGCAATCGCACTGGGCGGTCTGTCCAAGGCCGAGAACGATGCCATTGCCCTTGGCTATGAAGCGCGGGCGTTGGGCGAGGGCGCGCTTGGCATGGGGCGCGGGGCTCAGGCATCAGGGCGAGGAGCGACTGCCCTTGGAAAATCTGCCTTGGCCAGTGATGAGTATGGAATTGCCGTTGGCTTCGAAGCGCTGGCTGGCAGTACCCACACAACCGCCGTCGGCACTCGTTCGAGTGCGGTGGGCATTGGTGCGACAGCCTATGGGAATTCGGCCTATGTAAATGGACGCAATGGTGTCGCGGTAGGTAGTGGCTCTCGTGTCGACCATGGAAGTTCCGAGGGCGCGATAGCGATTGGCGCCGATTCGCGCGCGGGCGCAGATGGATACAACGGCGCCATTGCCCTCGGCGGTAACAGCGCTGCCAGCCACGACAGCATTGCCATTGGCTACGGCGCATCCACGAGTGCTGCCGGCGCCATTGCACTGGGTCGGGGTTCTGTTGCGACCGAAGCAAATACGGTTTCGGTAGGTAGCGGGGCCACCAAGCGCCGGATCGTCAATCTGGCCGATGCGAGGCTGTCCAGTACCAGTACCGATGCGGTTACCGGCAAGCAGCTCAATTCCACCAACACCAACGTGACCAGGGCCCAGACCGCTGCCGACGCAGCGAAGACGACAGCTACGGCAGCACAGTCCACGGCCAATACGGCCAATACCAATGCCAACACAGCGTTGGCCAAGGCCAATGCGGTCAGTGGCCTGGTCAGCCAGGTCTCGGCCAGCGGCAACGTGCGTATTGGCGGCGAGAACACCGGCACCGTGCTGGATGTGCGCAACAAGTCCAACGCAGTTCGCAGTATCTCTGGTTTGAAGGATGGGGCGCTGAGTACGACCAGCACCGAGGCAGTCACGGGCAAGCAGCTCAACGCCACCAATGTGAATGTCAGCAAGGCGCAGGCTGCAGCCGACGCAACGACTGCGCGGCTGAACGCCAGCGCCGTGGCCCTGGGCGCGGGAGCTGTCGCGGAGCAGGCCAGCTACGGCATCAGTACGGCGCTGGGTAACAACGCCAAGGCCTACAACGGCAAGAGCGTCGCCATGGGCGCGGACGCTCGCGCGACGGTGGACGACGCAGGCAACAAGATCAGTGGCAACGCGGGTGTGTCCATCGGTGCTGGCACCCGCAGTGGCAACGGTGCGGTGGCGCTTGGATTGGATGCCGTCGCAACGGGTGATCGAGGCGTTGCCGTCGGCCATGAGGCCTCCGGCAAAGGCACGCACGCCACCGCTCTGGGCTTCCAGAGCAATGCGTCGGCCAACCAGGCCACGGCGGTCGGGCGCGGCGCCGTAGCCAGCAGCCTGTATGCCTCGGCGGTGGGTAATCAGGCGAGCGCCACGGCGCAGAGCGCGTTGGCCCTTGGTGATCGCGCCAATGCGGCACATGCGGGCGCTGTTGCGCTCGGCAATGGCTCAGCCACGACTGGGACCAATCAGGTCTCGGTGGGCAATGGCTCGTTGAAGCGCAAAGTGGTCAATATGGCCGATGGTGCCTTGAGTACGTCCAGCAGTGAAGCGGTGACCGGCAAGCAGCTGCATGCCACCAACACCAGCCTGGCTGCTGTGAAGGCGACCGCGGACGGTGCGCAGGCGCGCGTGGCGGTGCTGGATGGTCTGGTGGGGCAGGTATCGGCAAGTGGCAACGTGCGCCTGGGCGCGGACAACACCGGCACCGTCGTCGACGTGGCCAACAAGAGTGGCGCCAAGCGCAAGCTGCAGAATCTGGCCAATGGCGTGCTCAGTACGTCCAGCACGGATGCAGTGACCGGGCAGCAGCTCAATGCCACCAACAGCGAAGTGACCAGTGTGCGCACCGCCGCAACCGCGGCGAAGACGGCGGCCGACGCTGCCCGTGGCATAGCCGATGGCGCTGTGCAGAAGGCTGATGCCTTGGGCGGACTGGTGGGCCAGGTGTCTGCCAGTGGCAATGTCCGCCTGGGTGCAGAGAACACCGGCACGATTGTGGATGTCGCCAACAAGAGCGGTGGCAAGCGGCGCATCTACAACATCGCCAACGGCACGCTGAGTGCAGGTAGCACCGATGCGGTGACCGGGCAGCAGCTGTTTGCGACCAATGCCACGGTGGAGACACAGCGACAGGCTTTGGCTGGGCACGCGCAGCAGCTGACGGATCAGGACGGGCGTATCACCGACAACCGGGTCGAGCTGGATGCGCTGCGTGCGGACTTCGATAACTTCGATCCGGATCTGGATGGCGTGGTCAAGTTCAGTGCTGATCGTCACCTGGTGGACATGGAAGGTGCGCGCGTATCGGGGGTGGCAGCGGGGGATATCAGTTCTGCGGCCAGTACGGATGCAGTGAATGGTGGGCAGTTGTTTGCGACCAACTTGGCTCTACGCAAGATTGAAGAGCGTGGCGAGTTCGTTCAGGTGGGTTGGGACGCGCAAAGCAGCAGTGCTGAGGCTGGGAGTCTGGCTGTGGCAATTGGCAGTGACGCTAAGGCAATCGGGAGTGGTGCAACTGCCATTGGCGCGTACTCACTTTCTTCTGGAATCAACTCTGTCGCTATCGGTAGGGGTTCGCAGGTTGCTCTTGGTGCTGAGGGCGGATTTGCGCTGGGGAGTGGAACAAAGGTTGCTGCTACATCGGGCGTGGCAATTGGTGTAGCAAGTCAGATCGCCAGTGGTGCGGATGGGGCAGTTGCATTGGGAGCGACGTCGATTGCCACCGAAGCGAATGTCGTTTCAGTGGGCAACGATACTTTGCGCCGGCGTATCGTGAACATAGATAGGGGGCGTGGAAGTAGTGACGCAGTAGTCGTTGCGCAACTTCGCGAATCTTTGGCGTTTCTTGGTGGTGGAGCCACATTGGACCAGCAAGGCAACGTCATCGGCCCTATGTACAATATTCAAGGAGGGGTCCATAGCACTGTCGATGAGGCCCTCACCGCCTTAGACTCCGCCGTAGTCACCACCGGTTCCCGCGTAGACCGCGTCGAAACCCAGCTCCGCTCGGTCTTCCAGGAAACGCCCTCCACCCGCAGCGACGGCACTGCCCAGCTCACCCTGGCCGGCGCCAATGGCATGGTCATTTCCAACGTGGCCAACGGCCTGATCGCGGCCGGCAGCCGCGAGGCGGTCAACGGTGGCCAGCTGCACGCCGTGCAGCAGCAGCTCAATGGCCGCATGGATGGGCTGGAGCAGCGCGTGGATAGCCAGCCGCAGTCGCGTGCGCTGGCAGCGGCTTCGGCCGCGCCGACCGAACAGGTCACGCCAACGCCGGAGGCCAGCGATTCGCCGCAGGTGGCCTCGGCAGGCGAGGGCGCGTCGCCCACGCCGCGGCCGAAGTCGAAGAAGGACGACGCGCCGTCGCCCACGCCGCAGGTCGATACCGCCGAACTGGAGAAGATGCTGGCCCGCGCCAACGAATACACCGATGGTGCCATCAGCAACTTCGAACGCCGCCTGGACAAGATGGACAAGCGCTTCAACCGCATGGCGGCGATGAGCAGCGCGCAGACGGCCATGGCCATGAATACCGCTGGCTTGGCCACCTACAACCGCCTCGGCGCGAGCGTGGGTTATGCCGAAGGCGAATCGGCCATGGCGGTGGGCTACCAGCGCGTGCTCAACGAAAAGGGCTCAGCCACCTTCAGCCTCAATGGTGCGTTCACCAACAGCGGTGAACGCAGCATGGGCGTGGGTGTGGGCATCGGCTGGTAAGCCATGCGGCCCCGGCGTGGTGCGCGTAACAAACCCCGCCGCGCCGGGGTCCTTGCCGAGGAGAAGGCAATGTACAGATGGGTAAGTGGAATCGTCAGCTATCGCACGTTCTATATCTGGCGGGCGCGCTTTCGCTACTACACCCGGAACCTGGATCTGTGGACGCTGATGAGCGGGCTATGCATTGCCGGTCTGCTGCTGGTGCTGTGGTACCTGTGGCAGATGCTGGGCGTACCGCCGCCGCGCGTGCAACCGAAAGCCGCGGCGCTGCGCATCGAAGGCGTCACCCGCGAGGCGATCCATCGCATCGTGCTGGTGCGTCACGCTGGCAGCACGCGGGGGGCCGAGTTCACCACGCCGGAGGACGTGCGGGCGAGTACGCTGCGCACGATGCGGGTACGGCAGGTGATGGACAGCGAGGTGGTGTGGCGTCTGAAGGCCGACATGCTGGCGGACATCGCTGACTACATCAACGTCACAGGCGGGTGCTTCCCCTACGACTGCCGGCAGATTCGGGATCGGTTGGACCCCGTGCGCAAGGCCGCTGTGGAGAATGCGCAGATCAACGCCTCACTGGCGACGATCCTGGACGTGCCGCTGGACCAGATGCCGCTCTTGAAGGGCGGCGAGCGTGAGCGGGTGAAGAGTGGGTGGTCGGATACGTTCAACGACGTCTACTTTCAGGCCGGCTTGCTGCGGGACCTGCAGGCCATGCATGCGCATATGATGCGGGAGTATCCACAGCGGGCCCCCGCGCCCTGGTTGCCACAGTTGCTCAGCGACCCGCTGCGCGATACCCGTTTCGTCTGGTAGCGGGAGCATGATGGGCGCCATCTGCCAGAGCAGGTAGCGCAGCTTTTGTAGAGTCGAGCCGCGCTCGACTGCTCTTCGGCCAGCAACCGATTGCCTGAAGCACGGTGCGGACCAACGGTCCGCACCCACCAAAGGCAGGTACTGCTGCGCTCGCCGGCCATGGGCCGGCGCTGCCGTCATCCGCCGATGTACGCGGTGATCTCGGCCTCGGCCAGCACCTGCCGCAACTGCGCGACAGACGCGCGCCGCATCGGCTTCTCATCGACCGGCGACAACGGTGCCTGACGCAGGGCGTCGTACGGCAGCACGGCCAGGTCGAAGGTCAGTTCCTCGGCACTGAACACCCACACCGGCACGTCCAGGCAGCGTTCGCGGTCCAGGCGCAGGCGGCGCGTCCGTGATTCGGCGGGGATGCCGTGCTCGTCCAGGAAGCGGTGCACGGCTTCCGGGTCGTCGCTGTGCAGGTGCAGTTGCACGGGGCTGTTGGCGTCGGCGGTGCCGTCCAGCACCGGGCCAGCCAGGCGCGGGGAGAAGCCGTGCAGGAACTCCAGCGCACGCATGGCAGCCTCTCGGCGGCGCTGCAGTTCGTTGCCGTGCCGGGGCCCGGAAAACAGCCGCTGGTACTCGCGCAGCGCGTCTTCGATCTCGGTGTTGCGGGGCAGGGAGGCATCGTCGTGGATGCCGAGCCGGCTGGCGGCCTTCAACTTGGCCTGGTGGTAGTCGCGGATGCCGCCTTCGGCCATCAGGCGGGCGGCTTCGTGGGCGAGGCGGTGGCGCCGCTCGCGGGTCTGGCTGGCAGCATGCTGACGGGCGCGATGCATGCGATGACTCCCTGTTGCGACCTGGCTACAGAGTAGCGCAGGGATGTGACATCTGCGTGGGTATGGCGCAGAGATGCCAACCAACGGTTGGCACCCACCACGGCAAACGGGTGCCGTTGATCCTGTAGAGCCGAGCCCATGCTCGGCTGCTCTACCGCGGGCCCCCGAAGCCGAGCATGGGCTCGGCTCTACAAAGGGCAGTGCCAACCAACGGTTGGCACCCACCGAATCCTTCCTCAGAAGATATCGAACGCGGCGGCGTCGGCCTGCGGCGTATTGAGGTTCAGGTCGTAGTCGGTCAGGCGGTCCATGTCTTCCACCTTCACCCACTCGGTCGCGCCGTTGAGGGTGGCCTGGACCATGCCGCTGGGCGGTTCGTTCTGCGCAATCGGGGTGTCCTTCAGCGCGGTGCGCATGTAGTCGATCCAGATCGGCAGGGCGGCCTTGCCACCGTATTCGCGGTAGCCCAGCGAGCGGAAGTCGTCGCGGCCCACCCACACGGTCGTCACGTACGGGCCGCCGAAGCCGGAGAACCAGGCATCGCGGTGGTCGTTGGTGGAGCCGGTCTTGCCGCCCACGTCCTCGCGGCCGAGCACCTTGGCCTGGGCGCCGGTACCGCGCTGGACCACGTCGCGCATCATCGACACCAGCTGGTAGGCGGTGCGGGCGTCGATCGCGCGCGGGGCGGTGCGGGCATCGGGGTTGACCGGCGCGGCCGGGGTCTCGGCCTTGGCTTCGGCCTTGGCCGCAGCAGCCGGGTCCACCTTCGTGGCCGGGGCGCCGAAGTTGAAGCCGTCCACCACCTGGTTGACCGGCTGGTCGCTGCTGCCGGCGCAGTCGCGGCAGGCCATCGCCGGATTTTCCTTGAACACCAGGTTGCCGTCGCGGTCGTTCACCTGGTCGATCAGCCAGGTGTCCACGCGCGAGCCGCCGTTGGCGAACACGGCGTAGCCACGGGCCACCGACAGCGGGGTGAGCGAGGCGGTACCCAGCGACATCGACAGGTTCGGCGGCAGTTCCGATTCGGCGAAACCAAATTCGCTGATGTACTTGCGCGCGTAGTCCACGCCCATGCCATCGAGCAGACGCACCGAGACCAGGTTGCGCGACTGCACCAGCGCTTCGCGCAGGCGCATCGGGCCGCGGAAACCGCCGCCGTCGTTCTGCGGGGCCCAGGTCTTGCCGCGGCGGTCGCGGAACACGACCGGGGCGTCGAGCACGATCGAGGCCGGGTTGTAGCCCTTGTCGAAGGCCGCAGCGTAGATGAAGGGCTTGAAGCTCGAACCCGGCTGGCGGCGGGCCTGGGTGGCACGGTTGAACTTGTTGCCGGAGAAGCTGAAACCGCCAACCAGCGCCTTCAGCGCGCCGCTGTGGGCATCCAGCGAGACCAGCGCGGACTGGCCGCGCGGGAGCTGATCCAGCAGCCACTCACCTTCCTTGGCACCGGCACGCACGCGCACGATGTCACCGCGCTGCACCAGCTTGCCCGGGGTCTTGTTGGTCCACTTGGCGGCACCGGCCGGCAGCACGATCTCGCTGCGGTTGGCCAGCACCACGGTGGCGCTGCCATCGGCACCGGTGCTGGCAACGATGGCCGGCAGCAGGCCGGCCTGGCCGTACAGGCCACGCAGGTGCTCGGCCAGGGCGGCGGCGTCTTCGCCGGCACCCACCTGCACCTGCTTCTCCACGCCGTGCCAGCCGTGGCGGTGGTCGTACAGCAGCAGGCCGTCGCGCACCGACTGGTTGGCGGCGGTCTGCAGGGTCGAATCGATCGTGGTGGTGACGTGGTAGCCCTTGTTGACCACGTCACCGCCGAAGCGGGCGATCATTTCCTGGCGCACCAGCTCGGCCACGTACGGGGCATCGACCTGCACCGGCGGCTCATGCGCGGTGGCGTGCATCGGCACGGCCTTGGCCGCGTCGGCCTCGGCCTGGCTGACGAACTTCAGGTCGGCCATGCGCTGCAGCACATAGTTGTCACGACGCTGGCGGGCGCGCTCCGGGTTGGAGATCGGGTTGCCCGAGGAGGGGAACTTGGGGATGCCGGCCAGCGAGGCCATCTCGTCCAGGTCCAGCTCGTTCAGCTTCTTGCCGTAATAGAACTCGGCGGCGGCGGCCACGCCGTAGGCACGGTTGCCGAAGAAACTCTTGTTCAGGTACAGCTCGAAGATCTCGTCCTTGCTCAGCTCGGACTCGATCTTCCGCGCCAGCAGGATCTCGGCCAGCTTGCGGGTGTAGCTGTACTCGGAGCTGAGGAAGAACTGGCGGGCCACCTGCTGGGTGATGGTGGAGCCACCCGGCACGCGCTTGTCGTTGGTGGTGGCCAGCAGCCACACCGCACGGCCGATGCCCATGTAGTCCACGCCGCCGTGCTCGTAGAAGCGGGCGTCCTCGGTGGCCAGGAAGGCCTGCTTCAGGCGCTCGGGCACGTCCTTCATGGTGATCGGGGTACGCCGGGTCTCGCCGAACACCGCCATCAGCTTGCCGTCGGCAGCGTAGACGTACATCGGCTCTTGCATTTCCACGTCGCGCAGGGTCTGCACGTCGGGAAGCTTGGAGGACACGGCGTAGTACAGACCGCCTACGGCGGCCGCGCCGATCAGCGCCAGGACCAGGACAATCAGGAAGATCCAGCGCAGCCAGCGGCGGAGTCGAGTCATCGGGTTCAGATTCCGATTGCGAATTTCGTGGTCGCAGAGTATAGATTACGCAAGGTGGCGGCTGGGGTCGTCGCCGGGGAGCGCAAGGGGAACAGTCAGGGGCTGCATGGTGAATCCGTGAGGGACTTCACAGCAGGGCCGTTGCCATTTGCTAAGAATACGTTATTAATGCTCGGGCGCAGGTCTTGCGTCCAAGTGCCCGTCGGCAGGGGAGAAACCGTGGGGCTCATCCCAAAAAGTCAGTCGCCGCTTGTAGGCGTCGACATCAGTTCGACTGCGGTAAAGCTTTTGCAGCTGTCCCGCAGTGGCAACCGTTTTCGTGTGGAACATTACGCCGTGGAACCTCTTCCGCCGAACGCGGTGGTGGAGAAGAACATCGTGGAAGTGGAGGCCGTGGGTGAGGCCATCCGCCGTGCGATGAACCGCTCGGGGAGCAAGGCCAAGCTGGCCGCTGCCGCCGTCGCCGGTTCGGCGGTGATCACCAAGGTGATCCCGATGCCGGCCGAGCTCGACGAAAACGACATGGAAGCCCAGATCGAGCTGGAAGCGGTCAACTACATTCCGTACCCGATCGAGGAAGTGAACCTGGACTTCGAGGTGATCGGGGCGATCCCGAACAACCCGGAGATGGTCCAGGTGCTGCTGGCCGCGTCGCGTTCGGAGAACGTGGAACTGCGCCAGTCGGCCCTGGAACTGGGGGGGCTGCAGGCCAAGGTGATGGACGTGGAGGCCTTCGCGGTCGAGAACGCCTACGCCCTGGTCGCCAGCGAGCTGCCGGTGTCCATCGAGGGCGTGGTCGCGCTGGTCGATATCGGCGCCACCATGACCACCCTCAACGTCCTGCGCGGCGGCCGCAGCCTGTACAGCCGCGAACAGGTGTTCGGTGGCAAGCAGCTGACCGACGAGATCATGCGCCGTTATGGCCTGAGCTACGAGGAAGCCGGCCTGGCCAAGCGCCAGGGTGGGCTGCCGGAAAGCTACGAGATGGAAGTGCTGGAGCCGTTCAAGGAAGCCACGGTCCAGCAGATCAGCCGCCTGCTGCAGTTCTTCTACGCAGGCAGCGAGTTCAACCGCGTTGACCACATCGTGCTGGCCGGCGGCTGCGCCGTGCTCGGCGGCCTGCCGGAAATGGTCGAAGAACAGCTGGGCGTGCCGACCGTGGTCGCCAACCCGCTGGCGCAGATGACCCTGGGGCCGAAGGTGAACGCACATGCGCTGGCCCAGGATGCCCCCGCGCTGATGATCGCCACCGGTCTGGCGCTGAGGAGCTTCGACTGATGGCACGCATCAATCTATTGCCCTGGCGCGCCGAGCGGCGCAAGCAACGCCAGCGCGAGTTCTACGCAATGCTGGGCATGGCCGCGATCGGTGGCCTGCTGCTGTCGCTGGTGATCTGGTTCTATTACGACCGCCAGGTGAGCGGCCAGATGGACCGCAACGCCTATCTGGAAGCCGAGATCGAAAAGGTCAAGGAACAGAACAAGGAGATCGACCGCCTCGACGCGCAGAAGGAACGCCTGCTGGCCCGCAAGAAGGTCATTGAGGAACTGCAGGCCAAGCGCTCGCAGATGGTGCACCTGTTCGATGCGCTGGTGCGCACGATTCCCGATGGCCTGGTGCTGACCGCGCTGAAGCAGGAAGGCGACGTGCTGACCCTGGAAGGCCGCACCCAGTCCAACGCCCGTGTTTCGGCATACATGCGCAACCTGGAGACCTCCGGTTGGATGACCAACCCGGAACTGTCGATCATCGAAGCGCGTGATCCCGAGAAGGACAAGGACGGCAAGGTTGGCCCGCTGGCCGACATCAAGGCGCTGCCCTATGTGTTCGTGGTCAAGGTGAAGCTGCCGGCACAGAGTGAGGAAGTGGCCGGAACGCCAGGCCTCAACGCCGATGGTTCGGTGGCAACGCCGGCGCCGCCCGCAGTGGCCCCGCTTGCCGCCGGCCCGGATGCAGCGGCGCCTGCTGCACCGGCCGCAGGCCAGCCCGCTGCTGCTCCGGCTGCACCCGCCCCCACCGCCGCGCCGGTCAGCGCACCTGCTGCCACCCCGGCCGCGCCGAACCAGCCGGCAGCCCCGGCTGCCAAGCCTGCGCCGAAGCCCGAGGGCAGCCGCCTGGCGCAGCCGCCGCAGGCCTTCAACGCCCCGCTGCAGGGGGATCGCGCATGAGCCAGAAAATCGATCTGAAGAACCTGGATTTCAACGACATCGGCAACTGGCCGCAGAAGGCCAAGATCGTCTTCTGCTCGCTGTTGGCGCTGGTGATCATGTTCGTTGCGTGGATGCTGCTGATCAGTGGCAAGCGCGAGGAACTGGCCGGCCTGGAATCGAAGGAAGTCGATCTGCGTGCCGAGTTCACCAAGCAGCAGGAGCGCGCGGTGAACCTGGCACCGCTGAAGCAGCAGCTGGCACAGATGGAACAGGTGCTGCAGCAGATGTTGCGGCAGCTGCCCAGCAAGACCGAAATGCCGGACCTGATCATCGACATCTCGCAGACGGCGTTGTCCAGCGGCCTGACCAACGAGCTGTTCGAGCCGGAGCAGGAGCAGGTCAAGGAGTTCTACGCCGAAAAGCCGATCAAGCTGCGCATGGTGGGCAGTTACCACCAGTTCGGTGCTTTCGTCAGTGGCGTGGCGTCGCTGCCGCGCGTGGTCATCCTGACCATGCACGACATCAACCTCAAGCCCAAGGACAAGGCCACCGGCAACGCCCGCAGCGGTGCGCTGGAACTGTCCGGCACGGTCAAGACCTATCGCTATCTGGATGAGACCGAGGTGCAGGCACAGCAGGCGGCTGACGCCGGCAAGGAGGAGAAGAAGTGATCCGTTCCCTCTTTGCGCGTTGTGGGATGGCAGCCGTCGTGCTGATGCTGGCCGCGTGCGGCCGCGATGTGACCAGCACGCCGGGTGATGCGCCGAACCTTGAAAAGTGGGTGGAAGGCGAGCGTGCCCGACCGGCGCAGCCGCTGGAGCCGCTGCCGGTGATGCAGCAGTTCGAAACCTTCGAATACTCCGCACAGGGTCTGCGCGACCCGTTCACCGATGCCTGGACCAATCCGCAGCAGGGGAATGGCGGATTGCGTCCGGATCCGAACCGGCGCAAGGAGCCGCTGGAAGGCTTCCCGCTGGATGCACTGGACATGGTCGGTACCATCGGCACCGGCGCCGCTACCGTGGCGCTGGTGATGGGGCCGGACAAGGTGACCTACCGGGTACGCCCGGGCGGGTACCTGGGGCAGAGCGACGGGCGGGTCACGGCGGTCTTCGAGGACCACGTGGAGCTGATCGAACTGGTGCCGGATGGCGCGGGCGGCTGGCTGGAACGGCCGGCAACGCTCTCGCTTGAAGATCAATGATCGTTTACTGGGGATAGCACGATGACCTTTCACCAAGCCAAGGGGCTGCGTCCCATCCGGCGCTCTACCTTGAACCGTGTCAGCGCGTTGGGAGTCGCGCTGATGCTGGCCTGCGCTCCGGCGCTGGCCGCCGCACCGGCCGAGAAGCCGGTGGGCGCCACTGTGGCACCGGCGGCAGCGCCGGCGGGCCTGTCGGTGGCCAAGATCGATTTCAAGCGCGGCGATGATGGCGCCGGGCGCCTGATCGTCCAGTTCGACGGCCAGGGCGCGGTCCCGGACCTGCGGACGCAGGGCAACAGCGTGGTGGTCGATGTCGGTAACGCCCGGCTGCCGGCCAACCTGCAGAAGCCGATGAACGTCACCGACTTCGCCACGCCGGTGCAGCGCATCGACGCCAAGCCGTCCGGTGCCGGTACCCAGCTGGTGCTCAGTACCGGTGGCGCGGTGGAGTCGCTGGCCTACCAGAGCGGCAACGAGTACGTGGTGGAGATCAGCCCGCGGCAAGCGCCCGCCGCGGTGGGCGCGGTCACCGCCGGCAGCGTCACCCAGGCTGCCAAGGCGGTGGGGCAGCGTGGCTTTACCGGCAAGCCGGTGACCTTCAACTTCCAGGACGTGCCGGTGCGCACCGTGCTGCAGTTGATCGCCGAAGAATCCAATCTCAACGTGGTGGCGTCCGATTCGGTACAGGGCAATGTGACCCTGCGCCTGGTCAACGTGCCGTGGGACCAGGCGCTGGACATCGTGCTGCGCGCCAAGGGCCTGGACAAGCGTCGCGATGGCAGTGTGATCTGGGTCGCTCCGCAGGCTGAGCTGGCCAAGTTCGAGCAGGAGAAGGAAGACGCGCGCATCGCCATCGAGAACCGCGAAGACCTGGTCACCGATTACGTCCAGATCAACTACCACAGCGCCACGCAGATCTTCAAAGCGCTGACCGAGGCCAAGGGCATCGGCGGCGGCAGTGGCGGCGGCAATGGCGGTGGTGGCGGTTCGTCGCAGGAAGACAGTGGTTTCCTGTCCTCGCGCGGCCGTATCGTGGCCGACGAGCGCACCAACACGCTGATGATCAGCGACATCCCGAAGAAGATCGCGCGCATGCGTGAGCTGATCGGTGTGATCGACCGTCCGGTTGACCAGGTGCTGATCGAAAGCCGCATTGTCATCGCCACCGATACCTTCGCCCGCGAGCTGGGTGCGAAGTTCGGCATCAGCGGCAGCCGCGACAACGTGTACTTCAGCGGCAGCCTCGCTGCCAACGAGGAAACCCGCAAGTCGCAGGTCGATACGGCACTGGCCAACGCCAAGGCGGTCCGTGAGTGGCAGGCGGGTGGCAGCGTCGGCCCGGCCCCGGTTCCCAGCGGCCCGACCATCAAGCGCGGCCTGAACTGGAACCTGCCGGTGGCTACGGCCAGCAACCCGGGTTCGTTGGCGCTGTCGATCCTCAACGCTGGCTACCTGCTGGACGTGGAGCTGTCGGCCATGCAGGAAGAGTCGCGAGGTGAGGTGATCTCCAACCCGCGCGTGGTCACCACCAACCAGCGCGAGGCCATGATCAAGCAAGGCAAGGAAATCGGCTACGTCACCATCAGCGGCACCGGTGCTGCCGGTGGCGCGGGCTCCACCCCGAACGTGCAGTTCAAGGAAGTGGTGCTGGAACTGCGGGTGACCCCGACCATCACCAACGACAACCGCGTGTTCCTCAACATGCAGGTGAAGAAGGATGAAGTCGACCGCCTGATCGAACTGCAGGGCTACGGCACGGTGCCGTCGATCAACCGCCGCGAGGTCAACACCGCGGTGCTGGTCGAGGATGGGCAGACCGTGGTCATCGGTGGCGTGTACGAGTTCACCGACCGCAGCAGCATCAGCAAGGTGCCGTTCCTGGGCGACGTGCCGTTCCTGGGCAACCTGTTCAAGAAGCGCGGCCGCAACAAGGACAAGGCCGAGCTGCTGGTGTTCGTGACGCCGAAGGTGTTGCGCGTGGCCAAGCAGAACTGAGCCCGCGCCACCCGCGAAACGAAGAAGGGCCGCCATGCGCGGCCCTTCTTCGTTTCCACCCGTAGAACCACGCCGCCCATGTCCAGTAGATCCACGCCATGCGTGGATAGCCCAGTAGATCCACGCCATGCGTGGATGGGCCGTTCAGCCGTTCTTGATGCCAATCGCAGGGCACCCTGCGATGATGTCGGGAACCCGTGCCGTCCCGCGCCGGTCAAAGGCCCCCATGAACCTGCCACCGCCGATGCCCGAAACCGTCTCGCCGCCGCCCGCGCCGGCCACCTCCCGCCTGCATGGCGCCTTCACCCAGCTGCGCGATGCCCTGTCGGCCGAGATCGTCGGCCAGGCGGCACTGGTCGAACGCCTGCTGATCGCGCTGCTGGCCGATGGCCACCTGCTGGTGGAAGGCGCTCCGGGCCTGGCCAAGACCACGGCGATCCGCGCGCTGGCCTCGCGCCTGGAAGCTGACTTCGCCCGCGTGCAGTTCACCCCGGACCTGCTGCCGGCCGACCTGACCGGCACCGAGATATGGCGTCCGCAGGAAGGTCGCTTCGAATTCGTACCCGGACCGATCTTCCACCCGATCCTGCTGGCCGATGAAATCAACCGCGCGCCAGCCAAGGTGCAGTCCGCACTGCTGGAAGCGATGGGCGAGCGCCAGGTTACCGTTGGCCGCCACACCTACGCGCTGCCGCCGCTGTTCCTGGTGATGGCCACGCAGAACCCGATCGAACAGGAAGGCACCTTCCCGCTGCCGGAAGCACAGCTGGACCGCTTCCTGATGCATGTGCGCATCGGCTACCCGGACCAGGCTGCCGAATCGGAGATCCTGCGCCTGGCCCGCGAGCGCGCCCGTGGCGCACTGGGCGAAGCCGCACCGGCGCCGGAAAAGCTGCCGATGCAGGATGTGTTCGATGCCCGCCGCGAAGTGCTGGACCTGCACATGGCGCCGGCGCTGGAGCGCTACCTGATCGAGCTGGTGCTGGCTTCGCGTGATCCGGCGCGCTATGACGCTGGCCTTGGCCGCCGCATTGCCTGGGGCGCCAGCCCGCGCGGTTCCATCGCACTGGAACGCTGCGCGCGTGCGCGCGCCTGGCTGGCCGGCCGCGATTTCGTCACCCCTGATGATGTGCGTGCGGTCGCTGCCGACGTGCTGCGCCATCGCGTGCTGCCCAGCTACGAAGCTACTGCCGAAGGCTGGGATGGCGAACGCCTGGTGCAGGAGCTGCTGGCCCGGGTGCCGGCACCCTGAGCCTGCGCATGACCGATCCATCCCTGGACCACGCCTCCTCCGTCAGCGACGGTGACGGGCTGCGCCCGCAGCTGTCCGAACTGGTGGCGCTGCGCCGCCTTGCACAGCGTCCGCCGCCGCCACGCCGTGGCCGTGCCGGCAACGCCGGGCAGGCGCCGTCACCGCTGCGTGGGCGTGGCATGGAATATGCCGAGTCACGCGAGTACGTGGCCGGTGATGATGCGCGGCATATCGACTGGCGGGTGACCGCACGGACCGGTCGTGCCCACACCAAACTGTTCCAGGCCGAACGCGAGCGGGTCAGCCTGATCGTGGCCGATACCTCGCCGGCCCTGTACTTCGGCACCCGCGTGCGCTTCAAATCGGTGCAGGCCGCACGTGCAGGCGCCGTCGCCGCGTGGTCGGCGCAACGTCGTGGCGATCGCATCGGAGCCCTGCGTGGCAGCGACCGTGAACCACCGATCGCACCGGCAGGAGGCCCGCGCGGCGTGCTGCGCGTGCTGGATGCGCTCACCCGCTGGTATGCGCAGCCCCCGGCCGATGACCTTGGCCTGGAACGCGCGCTGGACCATGCCGGTCGCGTCCTGCGCCCCGGTGCACGTGTGCTGGTGCTGGCCGATCCGCAGCAGGCCATCCGTATTCCGCCTGCGCGCTGGAGCGCGTTGGCCCAGCACCATGACCTCAGCCTGGTGCTGCTGGTCGATCCATTGGAACTGCAGCCTCCGTCGGCCGCGCTGCAGTTCCAGACCCTGCACCAGCGCATCGGCCTCGACCTGCGCCGCAGCGAAGTGCAGGCGCACTGGCAGGCGCATTTTGTCGAGCCGCTGCAGGAACTGCGGCGCCAGCTCGGCGCGCGCCGCGTCGACGTACAGGTGCTGTCCTCCGATGCGCCCAGCGACACCTGGCTGGCACCATCGCCCACCGAGGTGCCGGCATGAGCGCGAACCTGCCGCTGCGCGATGTGCAGCTGCCGCCGGCCCCATCGTGGTGGCCACCGGCACCGGGCTATCTGATGATCGGCGGCGTGGTGCTGCTGTTGCTGGTGGCGATGGCCTTCCTGTGGTGGCAGCGCCGCCGACGCCGCCAGCGCTGGTTGCAGCTGTTTGATCAGGAGCTGGCAACCACCGCCGATGCGGCTGCCGAACTGGCGGCGATCGCAGGGCTGCTGCGTCGCGCTGCACGCCAGGCACAGCCCGGCAGTGAGTCCCTGCGCGATGACGCCTGGTGGCAGCGCGTGGATCCGGAAGGCACGCTGCCCGCGGCACGTCGCAGTCTGCTGGCCGAAGGTGCCTATCGCCCGCGGGTGGACGCCAACGATGTGGCGGCGCTGCGCAGCTGGGCGCGCGAGCGCTACCTGGCCATGCTGCTGGAGCGCCGCCGATGAACCTGCTGGCAAGTTACTGGCCATGGCCGGATCTGCAGCTGGCGTGGCCGCTGGCCCTGCTGGCGCTGCCGTTGCCGTTGCTGATGCGCTGGTGGAAGCGTCGTGCCGACCCCGGCGCTGCGCTGCGCGTGCCCTATGCAGCGACGGAACTGGAAGCGCTGGCCGGTGGCGGCCGCGTCGATGTGTCGTGGCTGCACACGCTGCTGTTGTGGCTGGGCTGGTGCGCGCTGTGCATCGCACTCACGCGCCCGCAGCAGTTGGGCGAGGCCATCACCCCGCCGCAGCAGGGCCGGCAGATGATGCTGGCGATGGACGTGTCCGGCAGCATGGGCGAGGGCGACATGGTGCTGGGCGGGCAGGCGGTGGATCGCCTGACCGCGGCCAAGGCCGTGCTCGCCGATTTCCTTGATCGTCGTGCCGGTGATCGCATCGGCCTGCTGATCTTCGGCGACCGCGCCTACACGCTTACGCCGCTTACTGCCGATCTGGCCAGCGTGCGCGACCAGCTGCGCGACAGCGTGGTCGGCCTGGCCGGGCGCGAGACGGCCATCGGTGATGCCATCGGCCTGGCAGTGAAACGCCTGCGCAGCCAACCGGAGGGGCAGCGCGTGCTGATCCTGCTGACCGACGGCGTCAGCAACGCCGGGGTGCTGGAGCCGCTGCGTGCGGCGGAAGTGGCCCGCGCCGAAGGTGTACGCATCCACACCGTCGCGTTTGGTGGCGATGGCAGCATGCGCCTGTTCGGCATTCCCATTTCCGCCGACCAGGATCCGGTCGACGAGGCCACGTTGAAAAAGATTGCCAGCATGACCGGTGGCCAGTTCTTCCGCGCCCGCGATACCGCGCAGCTGGCCGGCATCTACGCCGAACTGGACCGGCTGGAGCCGATCGCGGCGAAGGGGCCAAGCCTGCGACCGCGCGAGGAGCGCTATGCCTGGCCGTTGGGCCTGGCGTTGTTGCTGGGTGCGTTGGCATGGGTGTGGCCGGAGCGCCGCCGATGATCGCGTTGGCATCCCATCTTCCCGACTGGAATGCGCTGCACTTCCTGCGCCCGGATTGGCTGTGGGCCTTGCTGGCATTGCCGCTGATCCTCGCGCTGGCGTTGTACCGGCAGCGGCGCAGCGATGTGTGGCGAACAGCAGTCGATGCCCACCTGTTGCCGCATCTGCTGGCTGCGGGCACGCGCCGCCGTGCACGCCTGCCCTGGGCCGTGCTGCTGGGCTGGACGCTGGCCTCGCTGGCCATGGCCGGGCCGAGCTGGCGCCAGCAGGCACAGCCGATGTTCCAGGCCAGCGCACCGCTGCTGGTCGTGCTGGATCTGTCCAGCCGGATCAATGCCACCGACCTGCCGCCGTCGCGCCTGCTGCAGGCCCGGGCGAAAGTGGGTGAGCTGCTGCGTGCCCGCCAGGGCGGACAGGTGGGCCTGGTGGTCTACGCCGAGGATGCCTACACCGTGGCGCCGCTGACCGACGACGGCAGCAACGTTGCGCTGTATCTGGACGCGTTGTCGCCGGATGTGATGCCACGCGACGGCCAGCGTGCCGACCGCGGTATCGACTGGGCGACGCGGTTGATGCGCCAGATCGGGGCATTGCGGGGGCAGATCCTGCTGGTCAGCGATCAGGCGGATGATGAAGCGGCACTGGCCGCCGCGCAGGCGCGCAGCCTCGGCCTGCAGGTGTCGGTACTGGGCCTGGGCACATCTGCCGGTGCGGCGTACCGGGATGGCAGTGGGCAGATCCGCCAGGCCACGCTGGATGAAGGCAGCCTGCGTGCGGTGGCTACGGCCGGTGGTGGCCGCTATGCCCGCATCGCCGCCGATGACAGTGATCTGCGCGCACTGGGTGTACTGGATGCACGCGAAGGTACTGCGGCGCAGCGGCCCGGCGAGGGCAAGCAATGGCGTGATGAAGGGTTCTGGCTGCTGCCACCGGTGATGCTGCTGGCGCTGCTGGCCTTCCGCCGCCGCGCGCTGCTGGCGGCGGTGCTGGCGGTGGGCCTGCTGCCGTGGATGAGTGATGTGCAGGCGCAGGCACCCGCCGTGCCGGCTTCACCGCCTGTGAAGGGCACACTGTGGAAGCGCGCCGACCAGGTGCAGCACCAGCGTCTGGCCGAAGGTGCGCAGGCGTACCGCAATGGCGATTTCGCCAGTGCCCGCAAGCAGTTCGAGGGCATCGACAGCGATGCGGGCTGGTACAACCTGGCCAATGCACTGGCCCGCCAAGGCAACTACGACGAAGCCATTGCCGCCTACGACCGCGCGCTGGCGCTGCATCCCGGCATGGCCGACGCGGTCGCCAACCGCGCCGTGGTCGATGCCGCGCGCAAGCGCAAGCAGTCGGGTGGCAAGGGCCAGGATCAGCAGAAGCCACCGCAGAACGGCCAGGGGCAGCAGAATCCGCAGGGCCAGCAGCCGCAGCAGGGCCAGCAGAATCCCGGCCAGGGCCAGCCGCAACCGGGCCAGCAGGGGCAGCCCAAGCCCGGTGACGACAAGAACCCGTCGAGCCCGCAGCCCGGCGAGCGCGGGCGCGATGGACAGCAGGCGCCACCACAGGTGGAGGATGCCAAGGCACAGGCCCAGGCGGATGAGCAGCAGCGCCAGCGCATGCAGCAGGCAATGCAGCAGGCACGTGAGGGCAAGGGCGAACAGGATGGCAAGCCCGTGCCAGGCAGCGACGGCACCACCCCGCGCCAACGCGAGGAGCAACAGGCGGTGGAGGCGTGGATGCGGCGCGTACCGGATGATCCGGGCGCATTGCTGCGGGCCAAGTTCCAGCTGGAAAACGAACGCAGGAAGAGGGAAGGGCGATGACGCGGGCGACGAACATGCACGGGCGCTGGCCGCTGCAGGTGTTGGCGGCACTACTGCTGTGGCTGCCGCTGCTGGCGTGGGCGCAGCCGCGCGCGTGGCTGGACCGCGACCGCATCGCGATGGGCGACACGGTCACCCTCAATGTCGAGAGCGATCAGGGCGCGCCAGACTTCACGCCGTTGCGTACCGACTTCGATCTCAGCGGCCAGACCAGCAGCCGTCAGGTGGAGTGGAGCAATGGCAGCATGCAGCAGCGCAATCTGTATGGCGTGGCACTCACGCCGCGGCGTAGCGGTGCACTGGTGGTGCCGGGCCTGCAGGTGGGCAGCGTACGTACTGCGCCGTTGACCCTGCAGGTGGATGCCGCTGCCGTGGCCGGCCCCGACAGCAACGCAGTGGCCTTCATCGAAACCGTCGTCGATGACGAGACGCCGTATGTGCAGCAGAGCGTAGGCGTGGTGGTGCGGTTGTATTTCGCTTCGCAGCTGGCCTCCGGCGAACTGGTGCTGGATACCCCGGCCGGTGCGTCGTTGCAGCGGGTGGGCGATGACCGCACCGATGTGCGGCAGGTCAATGGCCGCCGCTACAACGTGGTCGAGCGGCGCTTCCTGCTGATTCCTGAGCGCAGCGGTGCACTTCGGCTGGCCGGTGCGCGTTTCAGTGGGCGCAGTGCCGGTGGCTTCTTCGACGACTTCTTTGGCGGCGGCGACGGGCGGATGAATGCCACCGGCGCCGACCGCACGTTGCAGGTACAGGCACAGCCGGCACAGGCCCCGCAGCCGTGGCTGCCGCTGCAGGGCCTGCAGCTGCGCTACACCAGTGCACCGACCAGCGCACGTACCGGTGAGGCGGCCAACGTGGTGGTCGAGGCGATTGCCGACGGTGCCACCCGCGCGCAGTTCACCGACCTGCCGGTGCCCGACGTCGGCAGCGCCGCACAGGTGTTCGCCGAACCGGCGCAGTACGAAGAGACCTTCAACGGCAGCACGCCGCGCCTGAAGATCACCCGCCGTTATTCGATCGTGCCGCGCCAGCCGGGTTCGCTGGTGGTGCCGGGGCCGCGCCTGCCGTGGTGGGATGTTCGTGCGGGCAAGCCACAGGACGCGAAGCTGCCGGACCTGGCACTCGCCGTCGCAGCCGGTAATGGCCGTGGCAGTGCTTCACCTGCGCCGCTGCCGCCAATCGATACCGATGCCGCGCTGCCCGGCAGCGATCGCCAGGACAGCCGTATCGCGGCCACCGATCCGCGCGCCAGTGGCCTGGCAGAACGCCCATGGCCATGGATGGGCGCCGCCATCGGCCTGGCGCTGCTGTGGCTGCTGACCCTGCTGTGGGGCTGGCAGCGTGGCCGTCGCCCGCGCGTGGCGACGCCTGAGGCGGGCAGGGGGGCTGTGCCGGCTGTGGCGACTGGACGTGCCGGCCTGGCCGAACTGCGCCGCGCGCTGGATGGTGAAGGCTTCGATCAGGTAGAAGCTCAGCTATGCGCGATGGGCGGCGTTGAACGCATCGAGCAGGTCATCGCGCGGTTGGATGACCCGGCCCAGTGCCAGGTGCTGCAGGACCTGCAACAGGCCCGCTGGGGCGGGCAGGGTGATCTGGCGCCGCTGCGCACGCGCCTGCGCGGGGTCTTCCGTGACGGACCGCACTGGTCGGCGGCGGCGATCACCGCTGACACTGGCCTGGCGCCGCTGTATCCGCCGCGGCGAACCTGAACCGGCGCCGCTTGCGCGCTTTGTTAGAGTGCATTCATTTTTCGAGGAAACCCGCGCATGACAGCAGCTGCTGCCGACAAGAAGAAGTTGCCCCTGCATTGGAAGATGGGCATCGGCTTTGCGATCGGCCTGATCCTGGGACTGATCGTGCACGCCCTGGGTGGCAGCGTCGATGGTCTGCAGGCCGGTGCCAAGTGGGTAATGGACTACATCACCACCCCGGCGTCGGGCCTGTTCCTCAACCTGATCTTCATGCTGATCGTGCCGCTGATCTTCTCGGCGCTGATCATGGGCGTGTCGGAGATGGGCGACATCCGCGCCCTCGGCCGCATCGGCTGGAAGACCCTCGCCTACACCGTGCTGCTGTCCGGCATCGCCGTGGGCATCGGCCTGGTGCTGGTCAACCTGCTCAAGCCGGGTGCCGGCGTCGACCCGCAGGTCGCCGCGATGATGCTGTCGGAGAACGCCGAGCGCAGCAAGGAAATCGTTGCTGGCATCCATGGCACGCCGAAGGGCATGGACATGCTGCTGTCGATCGTGCCGAGCAACGTGCTGCAGGCTGCATCGGACAACGGTGCGATCCTGTCGCTGATGTTCTTCGCGCTGATGTTCGGCATCGGCATGGTGCTGACCGACAACGAGAAGGTCGCACCGCTGCGCCGCGCCATCGAAGGCGTGTTCGAAATCTCGATGACCCTGATCAACCTGGTCATCCGCCTGGCCCCGTATGCGGTGGCCTGCTTCATGTTCAACCTGGCCGCGCTGTTCGGCTTCGAGCTGATCATCCGCCTGGGCGCCTACGTGGGCGTGGTGGTGCTGGCGCTGGGCCTGCACATGATCGTGACCTACGGCACCGCCGTGTGGCTGTCCGGCCGCTCGCCGCTGTCGTTCTTCCGCGATACCCAGGAAGCGACGGTGATGGCGTTCTCCACCGCCTCCAGCAACGCCACCCTGCCGACCGCGCTGCGCGTGGCCGACCAGATGGGCCTGCCGCAGCGCGTGTCGCGCTTCGTGCTGACCGTGGGCGCTACCGCCAACCAGAACGGCACTGCGCTGTTCGAGGGCGTGACGGTGATTTTCCTGGCCCAGTTCTTTGGCGTGGACCTGAGTATCGGCCAGCAGATCATGGTGATGGCGGTCTGCATCCTCGGTGGCATCGGCACGGCCGGCGTGCCGTCGGGCTCGCTGCCGGTGGTGGCGATGATCTGCGCGATGGTGGGCGTGAACCCGCTGGGCATCGGCCTGATCCTGGGCGTGAACCACTTCCTGGACATGTGCCGTACCGCGCTGAATGTGACCGGCGACCTGGCCCTGACCACCCTGGTGGCCAAGGGCGAGTCCCACGACGGCCCGGCGCTTACGCCCCACCAGGACTGAGTCCAAGGCCACTGCTGGCGACCTGATCGGGGTCGGATTCCTTTCCGCAGGGAAAGGTATCCGACCCCTTTTCACATGCGGAATCCGGCGGAGATCATGAAAGTGCCGGCCAGCGGCCGGCACGACCGGGCAAGGTGAACTGACCCCCCGCCCGGCGACTATGGGACAATAGGCCGCCCGCACGTCCGCGGCCGCCTCCCGATTCCGACAGAACCATGACGCAGCCTACCCGTCGCCAGTTGGCCAACGCCATCCGCTTCCTTGCCGCCGATGCGGTTGAAACCGCAAAGTCCGGCCACCCCGGCATGCCCATGGGCATGGCCGACATCGCCGAAGTCCTCTGGAACGACTACCTCCGCCATAACCCGAGCAATCCGCACTGGTTCAACCGCGACCGTTTCGTGCTGTCCAACGGCCACGGTTCGATGCTGCAGTACGCGCTGCTGCACCTGAGCGGTTACGACCTGCCGATCGAGCAGCTGAAGCTGTTCCGCCAGCTGGGGAGCCACACCGCCGGCCACCCGGAACGCCATGAGACCCCGGGCGTGGAAACCACCACCGGCCCGCTGGGCCAGGGTTTCGCCAACGCCGTGGGCTTCGCCCTGGCCGAAAAGCTGCTGGCACAGCGCTTCAACCGCCCGGAGCTGGAAGTGGTCGACCACCGCACCTGGGTGTTCATGGGCGATGGCTGCCTGATGGAAGGCGTGTCGCATGAAGCGGCGTCGCTGGCCGGTACCTGGGGCCTGCACAAGCTGGTCTGCTTCTGGGACAACAACCACATCTCCATCGACGGCAACGTCGAGGGCTGGTTCACCGACAACACCCCGGAGCGTTTCGAAGCCTATGGCTGGAACGTGGTCCGTGACGTCGATGGCCACGACCCGGAAAGCATCAAGGCCGGCATCGAGGCCGCGCTGTCGCAGAGCGACAAGCCGACCCTGATCTGCTGCCGTACCACCATTGGTTTTGGTTCGCCGAACAAGGCGGGCAAGGAATCCAGCCACGGCGCACCGCTGGGCAAGGACGAACTGGAAGCCACCCGCAAGCAGCTGGGCTGGGAGTACGGTCCGTTCGAGATCCCGCAGGCGATCTACGACGGCTGGCGCGCCAATGGCGCCGGCACCCTGCGCCAGGCCGAGTGGGAACAGCTGTTCGACAAGTACGCCAGCCAGTACCCGGGCGAGGCCGCCGAACTGACCCGTCGTTCGCACGGCGAACTGCCGGCCGACTTCGTTGCCAAGGCCGATGCCTACATCGCCCAGGTGGCGGCTGAAGGCCCGACGATCGCCTCGCGCAAGGCCTCGCAGCTGGCCATTGAAGCCTATGCCCCGCTGTTGCCGGAAATCGTCGGCGGCTCGGCCGACCTGGCGCACTCCAACCTGACCCTGTGGAAGGGCAGCAAGTCGGTCGCCAGCGACGACGCCAACGCCAACTACGTGTACTACGGCGTGCGCGAGTTCGGCATGACCGCCATTGCCAATGGCCTGGCCCTGCACGGTGGCTTCATTCCGTTCGACGCCACCTTCCTGGTGTTCAGCGACTACGCCCGCAACGGCGTGCGCATGAGCGCGCTGATCCCGGCCCACGCCATCCACGTCTATACCCACGACTCGATCGGCCTGGGCGAAGACGGCCCGACCCACCAGCCGGTGGAGCACCTGGCTTCGCTGCGCTACATCCCGAACAACGACGTGTGGCGTCCGTGCGATGCGGTCGAGTCGGCGGTGAGCTGGAAGGCCGCGATCACCCGCCAGGACGGCCCGAGCTGCCTGGTGTTCAGCCGCCAGAACCTGCCGCACCAGCCGCGCAACGCCGAGCAGATCGCCCAGATCGAGCGCGGTGGGTACGTGCTGGCCGATGCCGCCGGCACTCCGGACGTGATCCTGATCGCCACCGGTTCGGAAGTTTCGCTGGCCACTGAAGCCAAGGCCCAGCTGGATGCGGCCGGCCTCAAGACCCGCGTGGTCTCGATGCCGTCCACCGACGTGTTCCTGCGCCAGGATGCGGCCTACCGTGAATCGGTGCTGCCGAACGCCGTGCGCAAGCGCGTGGCCGTGGAAGCCGGCGTCACCGGCTTCTGGCGCCAGTTCGTCGGCCTGGACGGTGCAGTGATCGGCATTGACACCTTCGGTGCCTCGGCCCCGGCCGACCAGCTGTACAAGCACTTCGGCATCACCACCGCCCACGTGGTGGAAGCTGCCAAGGCGCTGTAAGCAGCATCGCAGCGTGATGAAGGAAAGGCCGGCGCAAGCCGGCCTTTCTCGTTTTCCTGGGTAGATCCACGCCATGCGTGGACGAGAAAAGGGGACGGCGTGTTCCGCCCGACGGCGCCGCTGTCGCGTTGGCCTCTTCATCTGGCCTGCGTTCCTTGCGAAAAGGAGAGTCTGCCGAGACAACCTCAATAGTAAAAATGGTCAACAAGCGCGGCGCAGAAACCTATACTGGATTTGCGGAGTGTAAGGTGTAGCCTTACACTGGTGCTGCATGATCGTCAGCTTCAGGCATAAGGGCCTGAAGGCGCTCTATGAGCGGGGCGACATTTCCGGAGTCCGTGCCGATCATGTGGCTCGGTTGCGGCGTTTGCTTCTGCAGTTGGATCAAGCCCGGCTGCCTGGAGACATGGGGCTGCCCGGAAATCGCCTGCATCCCCTGCACGGAAGCTATAGCGGCTACTGGGCTGTGAATGTCTCGGCGAGTTGGCGATTGGTGTTCCGCTTTCGTGGGCTCGACGTCGAACTGGTCGATTACCTTGATTACCACTAGGAGTCTGCTCGATGCCGTTGCATGATCCGCCGCATCCAGGAGAATCGCTGCGCGAAGACATCCTGCCGGCGATCAGCATGTCCATCAGTGCGCTGGCGCAGCACCTTGGTTATTCCCGTGGACAGCTGTCGACCATCATCAACGGGCACGCCGGCATCTCTGCTGAACTCGCGTACCGTCTTGAACTTGCGGGCCTCGGCAGTGCTCGTATGTGGCTGGCGATGCAGGCGGCCTATGACCTGTGGCAGGTCGAGCATCGAGAGCATCCGCCCATTGCCCGCCTGTATCTTGAGGATGCAGTGAGGATCGGACAGTAGATCCGCGCCATGCATGAATAAAGAAGGGGACGGAGGGGATCAAGTCGTCTGTGCATGAACGACTTGATCCCCTCCGTCCCCTTTTCTCAGGCAGTGCGTGCCAGCGCCAGGCGCAGCAGTCGCGCGTCCAGGCGCTCTACGAAATCCGTCGGAGCCTGCAGGCCCATGCGCTGCAGGTACACCGCATCGCCGTCGCCGGCCGGTTGCCGCAACGCTGCCCAGACGGTACGCAGCTTGTCGCCGCGGGTCTGCGTGTTGGCCTTCAGCCAACCCAGCGCTTTCACCAGCACCTGCTCGATCTCGTTGAAGTCGCTGCCCAACGGATAGTCCGGCAGGCTGCCATCGGCGCGGAACGGTGCCAGCGCTGCCGCCAATGCCTGCGGCGTATTGCGCTGCAGGCGCACCGGGTGCGGTTGCGCGGTCGCCAGCAGCTTGCGCGCGGCATGTGCCTGCTGCAGCAGATCGCCCTGGAACGGGGCTTCGGTGATCGCGGTCATCGCATGCACGCAGTCCTCGTCGGTCAGACCGCGCAGGTCGGCGATGCCGTACTCGTTCAGGTAGATGTCGCGCAGGTGGCGCGGGATGGTGGTGTGGCCGTAGTTCCAGCGCACGTTGGATTCACGCCGGCCCTTGTCATCGCGCGCGGCGCGGAACATCAGCACGCTGCGCGCTTCCGGCAGGGCATGTGCCATCGCCACGAAGTTGTACTGGCCGCCCACGCCGGACACCACGCGTCCATCGTCCAGCGCATCCGATACCGCCGCGCCCAGCGCGGTGGCCATCATGCAGGAGTTGAAGAAGCGCGCGTGCCGGCGCTGCAGGCGTTCCAGCGTCTCGTTGCCACCGTACAGCTGGTTGATCTCGCTGATGCGGCGCATGCCGATCGCCCGGCATTCATCTTCCGGCAGCGTGCGCAACCACTCGTAGAACTCCGGCGAGCCCAGGTAGAACGCGCCGTGCAGGTACTCGCCCTCGGCGGCCAGGGTGGCGTGGTCGATGGACAGCGTGCTGCCATTTTCGATGCGCTGCATCAGCGCCAGGTCGTCGTGCACCTTGCGCTTGATCACCCCGGTCTGCACCAGCCGGCGGAAGCCCTCGTTGAGCATCTCGCTGCAGCCGTACAGGCCCACTTCGAACGGATCCAGCCCGCCGATCTCCTGCACCAGCGGGTGGCTGGCCAGCTGCGGATCCAGCGCGTGCAGCACGCGGCGGTAGCGGGCGTTGTCGGTGTGGCGCAGCACAAGCGCATGGCTGAGTGCATCGGCCAGCGTGCCGATACCGATCTGCAGGGTGCCGCCGTCGCGCACCAGCGTGCTGGCGTACAGGCCGATGGCGTAGTCGGCATCGCCGACCGGCTGCCGCGGCAGCCCGAACAGCGCCGGGTACGGCGGTGGCGGAGTGATCACCAGATCGAAGAACGACACATCGACCGTTGCCGAGCCGCCCAGATAGGGCAGCTGCGGATCGATCTCGGCGATCATCAATGGGCGCGGCAGGCCGCGCGCGGTCATCGCATCCAGGGTGTCCTGGGTGATGTCGTTGTTGCACGACAACGACAGCCGACGGTCATCCGGCCGCATCGCCACCTTCTGCACGATCACCTGCGGCGCGCGCTGGGCGACCGCATCGGCGGCGTGGGTGTAGTTCAGGCTGGTGTAGCTGGACTGCGCCTGCCGCGAACCGAGCAGGGCGCCGGACTGCATGTAGAACTCTTCCACCTGCACATGTGCCGGCAACGCGTCGCGCGCGATCGCATCGGCATAGGCCAGGCGCGGGAAATCATCGCCGAAATGGCGCTGCGCGAACGGTGCCATGAAGCGCGCTTCCAGGCCGTTGCCGCGCGCCTTCGGCGGATTCAGCGACAGTGCGGTATACAGCTGCAGCGGCCGCGAAGGGTCGTGCTCGACGCGTGCGTAGAGGGCATTGAGCAGCCGGTGCGGCTTGCCCAGCGCCAGCGGTGCTCCGATCCGCAACGGCCCGTCCACGCGCGCAAACAACCAGTCGACGGCGGCGTCCAGGTCGGTGACGTGTTCGGTCATGCGGGGCGGTCCTGCGTATGGGGGAGTGCTGGCATTACAGCATGTCGGGCTTGAACCGCCGTCGACGCGAGACTTCCGCGCCGGACACCATGAACTGCCCATCGCCGCGGTAATGCACCGTGCGCGGCAGCTTCGGCCGTGGCGCGACGTGGGCACGCACGATTTCCCAGATGAACAGGTTGCTCGATTGCACCTGGCTGTCGTCGTAAAGACGGCATTCGAAGCACGAATGGCATTGTCCGACCAGCGGCGCGCCAACCTCGCGCGCAGGTACTGCATCCAGCCCGAAACGCGCGAACTTGTCGACCTCGCGGCCGCTGCAGTTGCCGATGTCGACCACGGTATCGAGCAGCTCCACGCCGGGTACGTTGATCACGCACTCGCCACTACTGACGGCCAGTGCATGGCTGTGGTTTTCATTCCACAGGTAGGTGGCGACCAGCGACGGCGAAAAGCCCATCACCATGTGCCAGCCCATCGTCATCAGGTTGCGCTGGCCCTGCCACGCGGTACTGACCAGCACGATCGGGCCGGGTTCGAGGAAGCGGCGCGCCTGCTCGACCGGGAAATCCTTCTTGGACAGCGCTTTCATCCGGGGCCTGGGGCGGGAGGAATCGATGCTGGCGCAGCCGGGATGAACCCGGAGTCGAGGGGCTTGACAGATGATTCGATTACGCGGGTAATCGGGCTGTCGATTACGGATGTAAACCATGACCCCGATCAGCGAAGCCGAAGCCGTTGTGATGGAGGTGCTGTGGCAGCAGGCACCGCGTAGCGCCGACGAAGTGGTCGCCGCGCTGGCCCACCGCGACTGGGCCGAGCCGACCATCAAGACCCTGCTCAACCGCCTGCTGACCAAGGGCGCGATCGCCGCCGAGCGCGATGGCCGGCGCTACCTGTACCGGCCGCTGCTGCAGCGCCAGGCATGGGTGGAGGCGCAGAGCCAGGACTTCATCGGGCGTGTCTTCGAGGGGCGCGTGGCGCCGCTGGTCGCGCACTTCAGCGAGCGCGGCCAGTTGAGCGCGCAGGACATCGCCGAACTGAAGAAGCTGATCCAGGAGCTGGACCATGACTGAGCTGCTCGACGGATTGTGGCAGGCCAGCCTGTGGCTGGCGGTGGGCGCGGTCCTGCTGGCAGTAGTGCGACCGCTGCTGGTGCGGATGGGCGGCGCGGGGCTGGCCTACCGCAGTTGGTGGCTGCTGCCGATGCTGCTGGTGGCACTGATGCTGCCGTTGCCGCAGGTTGCGTTGTTGCAGCAGGTGCCCACGCTGCCGCTGAAAGTGATGCCCGGTGCCATCGATGCCCTGAACGGGCCGTCGTTGCCATGGGCCGGGCTGTTGCTGGTGCTGTGGGCATTGGGCACGGGCCTGTGCCTGCTGCGCGACCTGCGCGCACAGCGTCGTTTCGAACGGCGGATGGGCCCACTGAAGCCGCGCGCCGATGGCAGCTGGCAGGCCAGCGGCGACCCCGGCCTGCCGGCGCTGGTTGGCCTGTGGCGGCCGCGCATCGTGGTCGGTCCGGCATTCGACCAGCAGTTCAGCGCACAGGAACAGGGGCTGATCCTGCAGCACGAGCGCAGCCATCGCCGCCATGGCGATCACTGGGCCAACGGCGCGCTGCTGCTGGCGCGCGCGGTGTTCTGGTTCCACCCGCTGCTGCCATGGGCGGCACGCCGCTTCCTGCGCGATCAGGAATTGGCCTGCGATGCCCGCACCATCGGTCCGCAGCCTGCGCTGCGCGGCCTCTATGCCAGCACGCTGCTGAAGGCGCAGCTGGTCCACCCGGTTGCGCCCGCGGTCTGCCATTGGCGCAGCCAACCCGTGTTGAAGGAGCGTATCGCCATGTTGAAGCAGTCCAAGCGGAAGGCATTGCCGTGGGTGTCCGGGCAGGTGCTGGTGGTCGGGTTGTGTGTGGGCATGGGGGCGGTGGCATGGGCCAGCCAGGGCGGTGCGGCCGGTGGCACCCGGATCGGTGTCGAGCCGTTCGAACATGCGCAGGACGATGCGGCCAAGGCGGGGTTGGACCGGCCGATCCAGGTGGACAAGATGCCGCCGCCGTCCTATCCGAAGTCCGCCGTCGAGCAACGCCAGGTAGGCGTGGTCAATCTGCGCATCGAAGTGGATGCACAGGGCCATCCGACCGATGTGCGGGTACTCAGTGCGACCAATCCGGGGGTGTTCGACGCCGTCTCCGTCGCCGCCGCGCGCAGCTGGACCTATCGTCCCGCGGTGAAGAACGGCAAGCCGGTGGCCGGTGCCGTACGCATTCCGATCACCTACGCCATGGATGACACCGAGGACGCGAAGTGAAGTCCGCGCCGCTGTTGATGATGGCGGCGCTGCTGGTGGGGTGTGCAACCCAGGATCGCCTGACCACCGTCGATACCCGCAGCGAGAATGTCGGTCACCAGCGCCTGCAGCCGCAGACGGGCGGCGGCAGTGGGCAGCTGCAGGTGTATTCGCTGGGTGCGACCGAGGGCTACCGGATGCCGCAACTGTACGCGGCACCGGAACCGGAGGTCGGTGATCGCGACCCGCGCGCGGAACTGGCGCCGACCACCATCTGCCTGCAGGTGGTGGTTGATGCCAACGGCGACGTCGAGCGCAGCCTGCCATTGACCGACCGCCCGGAGTGCGCGGCAGGTGCTGCGGGCGAGAATGCGCCCCTGCTGCAGGCAGCGCAGGAAGCCGTGGCGATGTGGAAGTACTCGTCCGCAGCGGTCTGCCACTTCGCGGCCGGCAAGGTGCCTGCCAATCGCGGTGACTGCCGGGGCGCCGAGCGTGTCGAACCGGTGGCCGTCACCCTGCAATATGCCTTTACCTTCGAGATCGTGAAGGGCCAGCACGTGGTGCGCACGCAGGGAAAATGATCGCTCGCGATGACCGGGGTAGTGCCGGGCCATGCCCGGCGGGCGCAGCGGCGTGGATCAGGCCCCGCCCTGGATGTTGGCCTTCACTGCGGGCTGCATCAGCTTCGGTTCTTCCAGCGTCGCATCGCGGGCCTGGCGCACGCTGACGAACTCTGCCTCGGCTACGCCGTCGTGCACGTGGATGTTGTGCGCGCGCTGTTGGCCGATGGTGGTTTCGTTGGCGAACCCGCGGCCACCGGGGCCGTAGTCGTGGCAGACAAACACGCGCGTCGCATCGGGCAGGGCCAGCAGGCGCTGGATCGAGCGGTACAACTGCGCGGCATCGCCGCCCGGGAAATCGCAGCGGGCAGTGCCGCCGTCGGGCATGAACAGCGAGTCGCCGGTGAACAGCGCATTGTCGATCAGATAGGCGATGCTGTCGCTGGTGTGGCCGGGCACGGCGATCACCTGGCAGCGCAGTTCACCCAAAGCGAAGGTCTCGCCATCGCTGAACAGGTGGTCGAAGATCTCATCGGCCGCGGGAAGCTGCAGGCCATAGCGCGGTGCGAACGTGGCCTGCACCGCGCGGATGCCTTCACCGATGGCCAGCGTGGCCTGCGGGAAGCGCTGCTTGAGCCGGCGCCCGGCCGACACATGGTCGGCGTGGGCATGGGTTTCCAGCAGCCAGCGCAGCTGCAGGCCCTGTTGTTCGATGGCCTGCAACGCGGCCTGCAACGGCGCTTCACTGCTGGCATCGGTATCCGGGTCGTAGTCCAGGACCGGGTCGATCAGCGCCGCCTCGCCGCTGGCCGGGTCGCTGACCAAGTAGCTGAAGGTGTTGCTGTCACGGTGGAAGAACGACTGCACCTGGACCGACATCGGAACTCTCCTCAGCGCGTGCCGAGCACGCGGTTCAGCAACTGCGCCAGGTTCTCACCGGCCAGTCGCAGCTGCGCTTCGGCCAGCGGCCGGTAGCGTTCGGTGTATTCGTCACCGATTTTACGCGTGGCCGGATAAACGCCAGCTTGCATGGAGATGCGGCAGCTGGCCTCGGCCCACGTCTGCGGGTCGCGCTGCGGGTTGGACTGGCGCGCCAGCTTCGGCGCGCGCTGGCTCTGCAGCAGCGGCAGATAGCCCGCATCGTCCAGCTTGCGGGTATTGAGCATGCCGCTGTCCCACAGCGAGTGCAGGTTGGTACCGCGGTTGCCGAACTGCAGCTGGAAATCGTTGCCGCCCTTGTCGTGGGCGTAACCGGCGTGCATCGGTTGGTGGATATCGCCGACCAGGTGCACCACGAACTTCAGCGCCTGCAGGCGCTCGCCGTCGGTCAGGCTGCGATCGCCGAGGATGGCGCTCTGTGCCTTCAGGGCCTCGACGATGCAGTTGCCGTTTTTGCAGTGCTTCGGTGCTTCGTAATGGCAGTTGTCTTCGGCGATGTTGACGTAGTGCCAGCCGGCCGAGCGGCGGCCCAGGCCCGGGTCCTTGGCGCGCAGCTGGTCGGCCCACGGCGCGATGCTGGCCAGCGTGGCGTCCGGTTCGGTGGCCAGCAGGCGGCCCACTTCGGCGCGGGCGGCGGGGCTGAGGCGGGCGTCGGCGACTTCGGCGACAAGGCGGTGGCCTTGCGCGCCCCAGGCATGTGCGGGGGCGGAGACGGACAGCAGGGCCGGCGCCAGGGCGGCGGCGAGGAACAGGGAGTGCAGGGCTTTCATGCGCACATTCTAGCGGGGTAGGTGGATTGAAGAGCGGCGCGTTCCTGTCTGCTTGGGGCTGGCTGCAGGGGCAGCCCCCATCCAACATGGCCGCAGAGGCGGATGCAAACGTCAAAGGCAACATCAAGAACAAATGCAGGATCAAAATCCGCCTCCTGCAATTGCAGGCAACCATTACGCCTCGGATGTGCAGGC